>CADCOF010000253.1 GCA_902802975.1 uncultured Ruminococcus sp.
AATCTTCTGTAGCAGTCCCAAGCCCAACGGGGGTTGCCGGACATTTCAGCGATTGTATTTACAACTTCTTCGTTAAGACCGAGGTTGAGGATAGTATCCATCATACCGGGCATTGAAGCTCTTGCACCTGAACGAACGGATACGAGAAGCGGGTTCTCCTTATCGCCGAACTTCTTGCCTGTGATCTCTTCCATCTTAACGATGTATTCGTTGATCTGAGCCTGAATCTCTTCGTTAATCTCTCTGCCGTCCTCGTAGTACTGAGTACAAGCCTCTGTTGTGATCGTGAAGCCCTGAGGAACAGGAAGACCGATGTTTGTCATTTCTGCCAAGTTCGCACCTTTACCGCCGAGCAGCTCGCGCATATTAGCGTTGCCCTCAGAGAAAAGGTACACCCATTTCTTAGCCATGGTAATTACCTCCTAAAAAAGTAAAATAAAGCGTACGGAATGCACAAAGAGCATCTATAAAGTGTTAACTCACCATGCACATCCAGCCTATAGTACATTATAACAGAATATTGTAAAAAAATCCAGTGTTTTATGAAAAAACTCCAAAAAACTTTTATGGTTATGTGACAACGGAGGCTGATTCAGTAAATGTAATACAGATTTTGCCAAAACCAAATTTTATAGTAGATGACATGGTAGTTGGCAGTTATTGCTGAGTGTGGAGTGCTGAACGCAGAACTTGAGCTTTGAGGACAGTGTACGTTACAAATTACACATTTCAATTGAAAAGGTATTGACTTTTTTGTGGAAAAATTGTATAATGATTGTAATGTGGTTCTATGTATAAAGCATGTTGAATATATATTGATTTTAGTGAATCTTTATGCGTATAGCGTTGGCGGCTTTGTATTCTGTACCATATTGTTTTGCTGCATTGCGCCATTAATTGGTGTGCAAATGGGGACTCGTACTATTTGGCAAGGGGGTTGTTTATTATGAACGAGTTAATACTTTCAGTAAAGACCGAAACACTTCTCGATCAGACGTGGCAGCTGCTTACTAATGACGGAGATAATGTCGATGAGGTCATGAAAATCTATAATAAGCTCGGGCGGTGTTGGAATTCAATCAAGAAATGCACATCGGAGTCAGATTACATGGCTATCTGGACAACAATTATGGAGTGTGAAGAGTCGATACTGAAATTTGCATAGTTTGTTTCTCAAATCACGCTTTTTTATATAAACTCCTTTCAACAAAAAGACAGCCGCCTTGATTACTGGTGGGCTGTCTTTTGTTTAACCTGACGGGCATAAGTCCTTCGACGGGAAGCTTGGCATAGGCGTTGGGAGTGTAATCGGAGACGCGATTTTACCGAGAGTATTAATAACGCATTTGCATTACATGTTGAATTTCGTAATTTGAATTTTTAATTAATAAATATTGGAAGATAACTACATTTAATTTATAAAAAATAAACAAATTTTGGCACTAATTTTTGTTATCTAATCAAATTGCACGAAAAATCCGTTAACAATTTGGCACATAAATGAAAAGTTTATGAAATTGGTATATTGAATTTTTCATATAAATATGGTACAATTAGTAATGAATTTCGGATCTTTTTACGAACTGCTGATATCGACTGCTATGACGATTCGTTCTGTTTTGTTTTAGAGTCATTCGGTCGTTATTTTACCATAATTGTAAATTCGCCTTCCGGCATGTTCAGCGCAGTTATTTGCGCATTCGTAATATCCGTAAATGCGGCGTGCTGCCGTAAAAAAAATTAACAATGTACAGCTAGTGAAAGGATGATTAAATCAGATGAGCTACTACAAAATTAAATGCGTTTACTGCCTGGAAAGTATACCTTCATATAATGTAGTGTATAGACTAAACGCCAACGATTTGGAATTTGGTTATACCGAAAGAGACAGCGATGATTATGATGTCGGCGATGACAACCTTGTTGGAAACGCAATGACAGGTATGGGCGGCGGCAACGATATGTTCAGTTCCGGTTCCGATTCAAGCTCGAACTCCCAGTTCGTTAACGGAGCAGACCTTCAGAAGCACGCCGAGGCTGTCAAAGTCATAAATGCTGCGGGATTGAAGCTGCCAAAGTACGTTGGCGATCAGGAGAACATAGAAAAAGGCGCGTTAGCTATGGGCTACGAGGTCAAGGGTCTTAAGATCGGTAACAAATTGTATGACGGCAAAATTTTGAAAAGGTACTGCCCGTTCTGCCATAAGCGTCTTCTTGCAGAGTCCGGAACAATTCCGGTATTTACAGTTGCTATGATCGGCAACTCGACAGCCGGAAAGACTGTATTCCTTACAATGCAGGCTTATGAGTATATTCACGGCAATTACGATACAAACGTTCACAAAGGTAAGATCATCGTTAACTGGATCGATTCTCATCTCGATGCAAACGAGACGGACGTTATTTATCAGACAGCGGCGAAGTTCGCAGATACAGGCGAATTCCCGTCAACAACACAGGTAATCCCGCCGCCGCACTGCCTTAAAGTCAGCTATCGTCCCGTTGAAGGCGGTAAAGTGGGCGACGAGAACACAACAACGTGCATTATGTGTTTCCGCGATGCTATCGGCGAGTTGTTCACACAGACCGGTGAGCAGACAAGCAGTGAGAACTATCAGCGTACAGTTCAGATTTGCCAGAGAGTTGACGGACTTATGGTACTTAATGATCCGTTCGCACTCACATATGTAAGAAAGCAGCTTCCTGATGTTGTTGGACGTTCGAGAGATATGACGGCTCAGGTAGCAATGTCCGCGACGGTTCAGAAGATATTCAGTCTTATTGCGGAGAATGCTGCAGTCAAGAAGCCCACAGTATGCCTTATGACGAAGAGTGACGAGCTTGTGACATACGGTGAAAAGCTGGGCATTAACCCGAACAGCCCCGTTGTTGCGCGCAATTTCAATGTTAAGTATTTCTCCGGAATCCAGGGCAGAAACTGGGCGAAGGATGTATATAACAGACTTCTCATGAATACAAGAAGTGTTCTGCAGAAACTCGATCAGGGCGGTAACTGGATGAGTACGATCGATCAGTTCTTCTCAAGTGCTGCTCATATTCCGGTATCGTCTGTTGGTTCGGATGTAAGAATTCTCGATATTGATGTTCGCACAAACGGCGGAGTCAGAAAAGTAAAGAGAATTGTTACCATAAAGCAGTATGAGGATTATTTAAACGCAAAGAACGACGAAGAGCGTTTCAAACTCGCAAAGTCGATTATTTCTTCACCTGTTCCCGCAGAGGACGTTAATCCGAGATTCCTCGAGCTTCCCTTGCTTACCTTCCTTATGAAATTCGATATGCTCCCTGCAATGTATGACGAGACATACAATGTTCAGCCGGACGCCAACTATGACATTTGGTTCAATAGCTGTTCAATGCAGTTTAGTGAAAAGGAAGGGGCTATCACGTCAGATAAGCCTGTATACGTTGAGAAGGTTAAGAAGCCGAGTGTATTCAGCAGGTTGTTTGGTGGTGGGTCTAAGAAATGATCGGTCAGCACCTGATACTGCGCTGCGCCAAAGGCTGCTATGACAGCACGGCGGCAGCCGGATTGAAAACGGCGGCGGTTTCTGATAATGTCAGCGCATTTCCAAATCCTCGTCAGCAGGAATTAAATAAAGTAATATCCGAGCACGCAGCATTCCCCGATCTCTCGGCTAAAACCGGGTCGGGGGAGAACCGCGGCGTACTCCGTTTATTTGAATACAGAGGCGTTCTTATGGCTATGAGAACGTTTCGTGTACATGATCTGTGTGACACAACGGGCAGCGTTTCGTTTACTCACACATACATGATCGCAGACGACGAAAACAGCGAGGACAGGAAGTATGTTCTTGCACACCCAATCAGCCTTGCAACGCTTAAATGCTTTGATGATTACAAAAAAGTTTCGGAAAGAACCGAGGGCGGACTCAACAGCGGCAATCCCATAACTGTTAACACCGCAGTAAAAATGCCCGACAAGGATCTGGCTCGCTTTGATACAAAGATATTTAAGAAATGCGGCTTTGACAGAGAGACTTTTGCGCTTATGGTGTCTGCGATATGTCATCATGTTTCCACAAAGGGCTGGATAGGGCTTGTTACGCCTAATATCACACCCGAAACGTGGAACGAAACAGGCGGCAGTGCCGATGGCGAAATGCTGCTTGCAGGTTTCTATTCGCTGCTTCCCGATTGTATTACAAGATTCCTTAATGCTGTTTCCTATTGGGATCAGAACCCCTCTGATGATTTTGTAAAGGATTATCATTTGAGAATTTTGTCGGGCAAGTACACCGATGGTTTGATTGATAAAGATATTTCGTATATCAATCTTAAAGAAAAGAAAACAAACACAGAGGTTTCCGCCGGTAATTTCGGCAGATTCCTTTGGGATATAAAAAATAAGCCGGACGAAGTAGAGAAATTCCACAACTACATAACGGCTGCGTTTGGCAAGCGCGTTGACAAGATTGCAAAAATGCCGATCATTATGGACGCGCTGACAGACCTTTATAAATTTACAGAGGGTGACCCGATAGACGAGCAGGCTGCATTGGCGGCATTTCTGCAGTCGATAGGCACGTCGATTCCTCTCTTCCCCGCAATATATAAAGGTGTGTCGATGCTCGTTGTTTCTGTGAAGGACAGCGAGGAAGCATTCTCCGATAAGCTGGAGAATGTGATAACAACACTGCTTAAGAACCCCGATACAAGGAAAATGAAAACTTGCTATGACAAGTTTATTACGCTTGTTATGCGCAGTGTGACATTGGGTACGGCTAAGGACAAGACTATTCAGATGATCGTGGAGCAGATCGGCGACCGCGATGTTGACGAGTACCGCGACCAGTTTATCGCTTTGGTCGATGAGATTAAGAAGGATGAAAAGGCGAAGCCGTCGTATTCCATGATATGCTTGTTGATGGACGTGCAGGATATCCCGCTGCTCAAAGATAAGCATGAAGACATAAAAGCTATTATCACAAGGTCTTATAACAATGCTTTCGAGCAAAAAGACTTTGATCTCTGCGCGAAAATGACGGTTCGTCAGCTGCATAAGGACGCACCGCCCGAAAATGTGGAGGATATCTGCAAGCGTGTTATTCATCTTTCCGATTTCTGTTCACCGGAGACCTGCACCGAGTTGGCGCATGCTATCGGCGAGCAGATGGATCGTTTTGGTGAGCATGGCGAGACTATTGTTGCAATGGGCAAGGCAATTTTCGGCTTAGAAACAGAGTGCGAGCTTGCAGCTTATCCTGACTATTTCCCGCTTTTTATGAAGGTACTTCGTCACGGACTTGTCTGCGATAAAGAGTATATTGAAAATGTATGGACAAAGCAGTATATCTGGGTTGTTCAGAATACAAACGGCGAGGAGTATTTGTTCCCGGAGGAATTTATTGGAGATCCTCTTCAGGAATCATTCTCCGATGCGATGTACCTGCTTGAAATAGCGAGACTGAATGCCGGTGTCGGCTATATTTCCACATGGGACGTTATAGAAGCGGTAGTCGGTGGTTTGTACGCAGATTACCCTGAAAAAGCGTACCTGAATATTCAGTCCATTCTCGACAGCAACACGCCCGAAGCAAAAACAGAGCTTTTGAGCGAGGTTGTAGGAACGGTTCGTATGTATGGGTTGTTCCTTGCTTTATTCAGTCCAACGGACGGCAAGGCGGATTATCTGCTTGACTTTATTATGCAGGACGTCAACGCGTTTGATATGCTGATATTGGCTGCAGAGAGTGAGGGCTTTGTTGGAAAGCTGCCGCAGGCATATGTGTACGTATGGACATGTGTATATTCTGCATTTGCAGACACGATGCTTGAGAGTTGCTGGCTGGGTATTCTCGACACTGAAAGCAAGGTAATTGAAAAGCCATACTATGCCGAGATTATGTCAACTTTCTCTGATTACTTTAAGATTGTATTCGACGATGCCGCAAAGATACCGGAGATAAGAGAAGATTATATCGCTCTTATGTTCAGAGGTATTTGTGATTACGGCTGGGAGAAGTCACTTGGGCTGAATGAACAGCAGTCCGATCTTATCGAGATGTGTTATATGATCGATAACGGCACGCCTGAGGACAGCATAAACTATTTCTATGAGGCACTTAACAACTTTATTGTGACAGGCAGAACGGGCGAGGGAAGAGCCGAAAATATCTTCCTTTGCGCAAAGCGTATCAACAGATATCTGAATAATCACAGACGTAAGATCACAGATGACAATGCGGCGATAAGCAAGGAGCGCATCACGCTGATGGCACTTGCAAGAATGTACGGGCAGCATCACGATGAATCCAATTGTCTGTTCTATTTGAAGGGTATTTGTGAAGGTGATGATCACTGGATAGCGTCACTGTATGTTATGCATGCGCTGAAGTATCTTTACGCGCTGGAGCCTGACGAAGAGTGTTATTACATAAAAGATTTCCTTGACACACTTAGGAAGATCATAATCAGTTCGACTGCAGCCGGCAGAAACACACTTATCTCGCCGGAGTCGCAGGCAATATATCACGGATACATTCAGCCTCATCTGTATGAAGATCAGCAGAAGCCGTTGTTTACGGCGGCAAGAGGCACCGGAAACCAAGACCTCGTTGCAATGTTCACTGTCAACGCTACGAAGGAGCGTCCGAGAGCCGGTTTCTTCGGCAGAAGAAAAAAATAGCGGGCGGCGGGCAATACGGCGGGCAAGTGCCCGCAGGCAATACTCGCACAGACTCTATATAATCAATAAACTATAAAGCACGCGCCATACATTGTGTTAGACGCGTGCTTTGTCTCATGTGTACTATAAATGAGCAAAAAAGTAAAAATGCACAAAACTGAAGTTTGATAGAGCATAGCATAAAGTTTTCGCCAAGCCTTTTTCAAAA
>CADCOF010000254.1 GCA_902802975.1 uncultured Ruminococcus sp.
GCGCATAAACCGTGTGCAAATCTAAACTGAAAAACACGCGCCCAACTCAGCTCCGTAGAAAACAAAAGCGGGGATTGTAGCCTCTAAAGCCCGAAGGCGTTTTTGGTTACTTTTGCAGCCTAGCAAAAGTAACTCGCCTCCCATCTTAAAGTTGGAGGAAAGAATAAATGTTGAACGCGGCGAAGACTTCCGTCAAGAATACATCCGGACGGAACATGGGAGCGGCGGCACGCCGCCGGCAGCACGCCGCCCGCCCGGTGGAGAAGGCTATTTGTAGATTGTAGCCGCCTGTGTAGGCGTCCACGTCGAGTATTTCTCCGGCAAAATAAAGATTGGCGCATAGTTTGGAGCCCATTGTCTTGGGGTCAACTTCTTTTACGTTTACGCCGCCCTTTGTGACGATTGCTTCCGCAATGGGGCGAAATTCCTTGAACGTCATCGTCATTGATTTCAAAGTCGTGCAAAGCCGTTTTCGTTCGTCTTTCGTTATGTCGCTGCACTTTTTGCGCGGGTCGATTTCGGAAAGATCAAGCACTACGGGAATCAGCCTCTTCGGCAAAAGTCCGTCAAGCGCGTTGATTATATCTTTGTGCTGTGCCTGCGACAAATCGCGCAGAATACGCTTGTCAAGCTGCTCTTCATTCAGCCCCGGCTTGAGATCAATTTCCAGCGTGTATTGTTCGGGCTTTGATGAATCTATATGCGCGCTTGCCGACAGTACAAGAGGTCCCGTTATTCCGTAGTGAGTAAACAGCATTTCACCAAGCTCCGAGTACAGCGGCTTCTTCTTTTTGCCCCTGAGCGTTAATGTCACGTTGCGCAGTGACAGCCCCTGAAGTTCGCCGCACCACGTCTCGTTTGTCACTATCGGCACAAGCGACGCCCGCGGCTCGATTATCGTGTGCCCCGCCTGCTTTGCAAGCGTGTATCCATACCCCGTTGAACCTGTCTGCGGGTATGAACAGCCGCCGCAGCATAATATAACACTGTCGCCGCGGTATTCTTTTTCGCCGCATTTTACACCCTTGACGCAGTTGTCCTCAATTATCAGCGACGTGACGTCCGCTTGTATCAGCTTGATGTTCAAAGTCTTTATCAAACGAAAAAAGCAGTCCACAATGTCAACCGCTTTGTCAGACTGTGGAAAAACACGTCTGCCGCGCTCAGTCTTGAGCGGAACGCCGTTGTTTTCAAAAAAAGCCATTGTGTCCTGCGAATTAAACGCCGAGTACGCGCTGTATAGAAACCGCACGTTTGTGGTTACCGCCGCCATAAATTCTTCTTGTGTGCAGTTGTTTGTCACGTTGCACCGACCCTTGCCGGTTATCATCAGCTTTCTTCCGATTTTTTCGTTGCGGTCAATCAACACAACGCCTGCACCCTGCTCTGCCGCAGTGACGGCAGCCATGCAGCCCGCTGCCCCCGCGCCTACTACTATCACGGTTTCATTCATTGTCGGCTCCCTTTTCTCCATTCTTGATGTAAATATTGTACCTGTCCCAGATGTTCTCAAGCTTCCGGAACGTCTGCGTTACGTCGTCGCGCTTTTTCGACACAGTCGCCACAATCAGCGCGTTGATCAGACTCAGCGGCGCAACAAGCGAATCGACAACGCTCGCCATGTCGCTTTTCGCAACAAGCACGCTGTCAGAAATTTTAGTTACCGGAGACGTGAGACTGTCTGTTATCGCAATGACCTTCGCGCCCTGAGACGAGGCGAACTCCATTGCCTCCATTGTGGACGACGAGTACCGCGGAAAACTGATGCCGATCATAACATCGTTTTCGCCAATGCGAAAAAGCTGCTCGTACATCTCGCTTTTGCTCGTCGTCTCGATTATCTTTACGTTGCCGAAAATCAGCTCAAAGTAATAGCCCAGAAAACGCGCAAGCGCAAAGGAGCTTTTTACTGCGAAAATATAAATTTTCCGCGCATTTAGAATATACTCGACCGAGCTTTCGAACGAATCGCTGTTATTCTCTTCAAGCGTCTTTTTGATAAGCTTTATGTCCTGATTCAGCACGCTTGTCAAAATGTCGTCGGAATCTATCCTGTCGTGGGTTACGTCAATGCGCTGCACGCTTGTCAGCTTGTCGCGTATCATCTCCTGCATTGCACGCTGCAGTTCTGGGTAGCCGTCATACCCGATCTCTACCGCAAAGCGCACAACGGTGGATTCGCTCACGCCCACCGTCTCGCCAAGCTTCGCCGCGGTCAGATACGCCGCTTTGTCATAGTGGTTGATTATATATTCGGCTATAAGCTTTTGTCGTTTTGACAGCCCATTGTAGCAGCTGTTAACTTTATCCAATAGATCGCGCACGTCAATTACCTCTGTTATTCGTCATTGTCATCGTCATCATCATCGGGAAGATGCTCGTTCGGCAGCTCCTCTTCAACAAAAATAAGGTCGTCGTCATCGTCGTCTGCAATAATATGTCCGTCTTCATATGCCACCTTCGGCAGCGGGTCAACTCTTACATTTTCATTTGTCGCATAACCGAGAACAACAAGGCGATCGTTGACTTTTTCACCCATGATCAAATATATTACAGCAAATATCGGCACGCTTAAAAGCAGTCCCATGAATCCGAATAATCCTCCGCCGACAAGTACGCTGAACATAATCCAGAATCCCGAAATTCCCAGTTGGTCGCCCAAAATTATCGGACCGATAATATTTCCGTCAAGCTGCTGAATTACTATAACTATAACCACAAACATCAGTGCCTGAAGAGGCTTGATCATAAGCAGAAGAATCACGCCCGGTATCGCGCCGATTATCGGACCAAAGAACGGTATAATATTTGTAACGCCGACAAACACCGACAGCAGCACCGCGTATTCGATATTGAATATTTGAAGTACGATAAAGCACAGAAGACCGATAATGATGGAGTCGATAACTTTGCCGTACAAAAATTTACCGACTTTGTTGTTGCACAAATCAACAGTACGCAGAACTTTTCCGAGATATTTCTGCGGAACAACGGTGTATGTGACCTTTTTGATCTGATTCATAAGTACCTCTTTGTTTGCAAGGTAATATACCGACACAACGAGACTGAGTATCAGATTGTACAAAACATTGTATACATTTTTGGTGAAATCGAATATATGCGGGAAAAGATAGTTTGTAATACCGCTTAATATGCTGCCGACGTCAATTGCGCCCGAAGCGTTCATGATATCGCCGCCCGTATATTTTGCGATAAGTTCGTTGACTCCTGCGAAAACGTCCGACATGGTTTCGGACTCAAAACCCAGTTTTGCAGCGATATTGAATACCCACTCCTGGAACGAAGTATAATATATTCCGAAATTATCAACAACGCCCTGTATACTGTTCGTTAGCTGTGGTATAATTATACTCAACAGCAAAATAACAGCTGCTATCAATATTGCAAAGGACAAAATAAGCGACAGCGGCTTGCGAAGTTTAGCTAAAAATTCGTCGCTGCGGCGCAGTCTGTCCTCCGGCGGTTTATCCATAAACGCGAACGCTCGGTTCATAAAGAACGTATAGGGGATATTCAGAACATACGCAATGATAAAACCTACAAGAAAAGGCGTAAGCACCTTAAATATATTATTAAAGGCAAGTATAATCACATCAAGGCGTGTGAGCATCATAACAAGCAGTGCCGCCAGCACAAGCAGCATAGCGACAGAGCGAAAAATGCTTTTTGACAAGGGGAAGCACCTCACAAGAAAAAATCACCACTACTATAATATATCAAAACTCGGAAAAAGTAAAGAGTAAAAATCTCATTTTCTATGAGAGAATCAGGGGGAGATGTGCAATGTGCAATTAGCAATGTGCAATGTTCAATGTGCAATGTGCAATGTATTGTTAGTTTCTTAATGCTTGTTATTATAATTATTTCTTTTTGCTTTTTCCAATTTCTTTTGAAGTTTTTCATATTTTATTATAGATATTTTGTACAGTTCATACAGGCATATAATACCCCATACTCCGCCTGAAAACCACCAGAATAAAATTGATTTGCCGAGCGTTACAGTATCGCTGTGCTCTTTTGTATAATCATATTGACCTTTAAATGTAAAAAATAAATAAACAGGTATTATAAATAATAATATTATACTGATAGTGATATCAAAATCAATTATTTCTATAAAGAACAAAAAAACCGCAATGAGTAGTGGTACAATCAAACCTATTCGCCTGATACACAGCTGACGATAACTGTCTTTCAACTCATTTTCAAGAGATACAATATCTATATTTTCAGCGTAATTCTGCGCATGGCTGATGTCAGGTCTGTTTGTATAGTACATTTCATTCGCCCCATTTTCGATTAATACTCAACTTATAGTAAACGACATAAATCTTTTCCTAAACGCTTTTTTAGTGTGGAGTTGTTTTGCTAATTCGGAATGCGTAATGCGTAATTAATGCTCGATCTGAGTCCATCACTCTCGACCACAATTTTCACACTGCACAAACTATTGTCGTTGAGATA
>CADCOF010000255.1 GCA_902802975.1 uncultured Ruminococcus sp.
AACTATTGTCGTTGTGATAAACCATTGATTTTTACAAATAATTCCGCATTCCGAATTCCGAATTCCGAATTGAATTGCGCATTCCGAATTCCGAATTCCGAATTGAATTCCGCATTGCGCATTTCGAATTGCGAATTGCGAATTGAACTCCACACTCATAAATGTTCTTAATAGGATTTCTTCAATGACGTTCACTATATTTTCCATTATCATAAGACACTATCCATGACAGCACATCATCGCAAACGTCCTTTTTACATTTATCATGCAGTATTTCATGTCTTGCGCCGCTGTATATTTTCAGCGAAACGTCCTGCGCGCCACATTCATCAAGACGTTTCTTTACTTCCAGTACGCCTTTTCCAAAATCACCGAGCGGGTCGTTCTGACCTGATAATATCAGCACTCTGCAGTGCTTATCAATGTTTTCATACCATGATTTATCGGTACATTTCAGGCACAAGTGAACAATATCGTTCATCGCTTTTATTGTGAATGTAAAACAAAACAACTTGTCCTGCTCATGAAGTTCCACCTCATTCAGGTCGGAAGAAAGCCACGAATAATTTCGCCCTTCACTGCGAAACTCCATGTTGAAAATGTCGTAAAATAAACGTTGAGAAGACTCACTGCGATGCAATCCGGTTTGTATACGGCTTTTTACATCTGTGATCGCCGCGCCCATTACTGCGGCATACTGCGTGCCCGATGTTCCGGCGAGAATTATTCCGTCTGCGATATCCGGGTAGCGGGCAGCGCATATTCTTGCGATAAAACTTCCGAAACTGTGCCCGAAAAGATAGTGGGGAACTCCGGTATAATCCCCCATGTATTTTTCGGCAAAATTATGCGCGTCCTTGATCAAAAGCTCATCGCCGTTTTCCTCGGCGAAGCTGCCCAACTCTTCAAGGTCTTTTGCTGTATGACCATGTCCCAGCTGATCATAAACAAATACAGCTATTCCCTTTTCCGCCAAAAAAGACATGAACTCTGTATACAATTCCGTATGTTCACACAAGCCGTGAATAATAAGCATTGCCGCTTTTACGGTTCCTATAGGTATATATCCAACGCCGTTTAATTTATGTACTCCATCACATGATGGGATAACACACTTTGTTTTTGCAAATATCATAAATAATCCCCTATTGTCAAATAATATAATTACATTAGCGTTAAGATATATAAAAACAGACTGTACAAAAGCTTTGAATTTCAGTTCCGATAATAACAAAATCACAGTTTTTGTACAGTCATAGATTGATATGAATAATAGCAGCTTTTTCACCTGATATCCGGCACTTTGGCTTTCGGCTTGCTGCGCTCGCCGAGCCTCGTGCCTACTATTATGTTAACGATAGTTACATTTTTTGCTGCGCATGCTATTGTATTTTGCTAATTATAGCTCAATGTCTGCATTACCTTTTTTCACTGGGGCTCTGCCCCAGACCCCGCAAGCCTTTTGAAAAAGGCTTGGCGAAAACTTTAATTTTGTGCAGTTTTTCTTTTTTGCTCATTAATTTAACTACTTGCTTTTCTTCTTGAATCCATCTTTAAGAGATACACTCTTATTAAACACCAACTTACCATCGGATTTATTATCCAGGCAGAAATAACCTATGCGCATAAACTGAAAATGCGTCTGATTTGTGTCAAGCACGCCTTTCTCGGCCTTGCAGTCGGTGAGAATTTTCAGCGAATCGGGGTTTACATAATCAAGGAAGTTTTTGTTTCCCGTGTCTGGGTCTGGGTCTGTGAACAGATCCTCATACATTCTTACCTCTGCGTCAACACAGTTGTTGGCGTCCACCCAATGAATGGTGCCCTTGATACGTCTTCCGTCCGGAGTATCTCCGCCTCTGGTTGCGGGGTCGTATTCAGCGTACACTTCAACTATGTCGCCGTTCTCGTCACGAAGGCAGCCTGTACATTTTACGATATACGCCGTTTTGAGACGAACTTCATTTCCCGGGAACAATCTGAAATAGCCCTTTACAGGTTCGTCCATATAATCTGTTCGCTCTATCCAACATTCACGCGAAAATGTGATGGTGCGTGTGCCATCCTCGGGGCAGTTCGGATTATTCTCTATCTCAAACTCCTCGCTCTTGCCCTCGGGGTAATTTGTGATAACAAGCTTCACAGGATCAAGGACAGTCATTGTTCGCTGTGCGCTTTCGTTTAAATCTTCACGCAGGCAATGCTCCAAAAACGCATAGTCAACGGTTGAATTTGTTTTGGAAACGCCAATCCTCTCGCAGAAATTTCTGATCGACTTCGGCGTATATCCTCTTCTGCGAAGTCCGCAGATTGTTGGCATTCTCGGGTCGTCCCAGCCGTCTACGATGCCATCTTCAACGAGCTTTCTCAGTTTGCGCTTACTCATCACGGTATTTGTGATACCAAGACGAGAAAATTCTATCTGACGCGGTTTTGAAGGGAGTGTAACGTTGTCACGAACCCAGTTGTACAGCGGTCTGTGCGCCTCAAACTCCAACGAACAAAGGCTGTGCGTAATGCATTCTATAGCGTCCTCGATCGGGTGCGCAAAATCGTACATCGGATAAATACACCACTGTGTGCCCGTGCGATGATGAGGAATTCTGTTAATTCTGTAGATAACGGGGTCTCTCATGTTGAAATTACCGGACGCAAGATCAATCTTTGCACGAAGAGTAAGCTTACCGTCCTCGAATTCCCCGGCTCTCATACGCTTAAACAAATCCAGGCTTTCCTCGATTGGTCTGTCTCTGTACGGCGAACGCGCGGGAGTGGTGAGATCGCCTCTGTACTCCTTCACCTGATCGGGCGTCAGCTCGCATACATAAGCAAGACCTTTTTCGATAAGCTCTACAGCGCACTCGTACATTTTTTCAAAGTATTCCGACGCAAAAAAGAACCTGTCGCCCCAGTCAAAGCCAAGCCACTTAATATCCTCTTTGATAGAATCCACATATTCGACATCTTCCTTTGTGGGGTTCGTGTCGTCCATACGCAAATTGCACATTCCGCCGTATTTTTCGGCAGTTCCGAAATTAATGCAGATAGCCTTTGCGTGACCTATGTGCATGTAACCGTTCGGTTCGGGCGGGAAACGAGTATGCACCTTCATTCCCTCAAAATCGCCGCCCTCGGCTATATCTTCATCTATAAAATCGTGAATAAAATTTCCGTTTGTCATTTCTTCCGACATCTATATCATTTCCCTTACTATATTCTTAACATTATGATAATGCTGCAAGCTTTTTAAGTCCAAGCTTCATTCTGCGAAGTGATTCATCTTTACCAAGTATTATCAGTATTTCAATAGCTCCGCCGGGAGTTACCTTTTTGCCCGCAGCCGCTATTCTCACCGGCCACATTACAGTGCCGTTTTTCACGCCAAGCTGCACTGCCAAATCTATCAGCAGATCATGAACGCTGTCTGTTGTCCACTCCGGAAGTGCTTCAAGCGCGTCATATGCGGCTTTCAGCATTACGGGGGCATTTTCGGCATTAGTTTTGCTCTTTTTGTTAAAGAAAAATTCCGTCTCATATTCGGGCAATTCCGCAAAGAAATCCACCATTTCGGGTATCTGCGTCAGCTTTGTGGTGCGCTGCTGCAAAATTGACGCTATTTTTAATGTGTCGAGCTGTTTGCCGCCTATTCCCTTCATAATATATGGACGTGCGACTTCCTCAAACTGCTCGGCAGTCATTGCTTTTATATACTCGCCGTTGAACCACTCAAGTTTAGCGTAGTCGAACACGGCGGGAGACTTGCTTATTCCGTCAATTGAGAATTCCTGCTCCAGCTCCTTCAGAGTCATTTTCTCCTTATTGTCTTTCGGGCACCAGCCAAGCAGCGCAATATAATTAATGATTGCTTCCGGCAAAAATCCATCGGCAGTCAGGTCTTCAAAACCTGTAGCACCGTGACGCTTCGAAAGCTTTGACACATTACCGTCTTCATCTTTGCCCATAATAAGCGGCAAATGAACATATGTAGGTATCTCCCAGCCGAAAGCATCATACAAAAGATTATATTTTGGAGTTGAAGACAGATACTCATTTCCTCTTACAACATGAGTAATACCCATGAGATGATCATCAACTACATTTGCAAAATTGTATGTTGGATATCCGTCTGTCTTTATCAAAATTTGATCCTGCAGCTCGTCATTTGGCGCAGTGATCTCACCGAAAACAGAATCTGTAAAAGTAGTAGAGCCTGTAAGCGGCATTTTTTGTCGTATAACGAACGGTGTACCCTCTGCCATCAGCCGATCTATTTCCTCCTGCGGAAGATCACGGCAGTGACGGTCATAGCCGCCGTTTGCATACTCCTCGGTTTCTTTCAATGCGTCCAGTCTTTCCTTACTGCAAAAGCAGCGATACGCACAGCCGCAGTCGATCAGCTTTTGGGCGTAAGGCAAATATAAATCACGTCTTTCACTCTGGACATACGGACCGTAATCGCCGCCGATATCGGGGCCTTCATCATGCTGCAGCCCGGCAGTTTTGAGTGTTTGATAAATCACATCTACTGCGCCTTCAACAAGCCGCTCTCTGTCGGTATCCTCAATTCTAAGCACAAAGCTTCCGCCCTGTGATTTTGCAATCAAGTATTCATACAACGCTGTTCTCAAGTTTCCTACATGCATAAACCCGGTTGGGCTTGGTGCAAAACGAGTTCTGACTTTTTTCATACATTATTCTCTCCTTCATATTGTATGACGCAGGTGAAAAAATTTATTACGAGATAGAGTTGGTGTGCAACCCGCTTTCTCAGTCGTATTCATCTTTTATTGTGTTGGCTCTGACAGTTCTTTTCACTTTGCGTATCTGCTTTTTTGCTTCCGCGGAAGGGTGCAAAACCTTCCATGGTATCCCGATAACAATACCGCATAAAGTTCCAATCCCATAGCTGATATGAAGTGCGGGGAACATCAAAAAAAGCAGCGGCTTGTATTTGTTGAACCCGTTAAACGAAAATGCGGAGATCGTAATTGCCGCGTCAAACAAAATATATGCAATCAGCAGAAGTCCCAGCAACCGGCTGCTGCCTTGCGCCGCCATATTTATAGTGATTATCAGTGCGACAACAAGCGCAAACGGCGCAAAATGTAAAACAGACAAACAACGAGGGCTTACAAAACACGTCAGCCCTATCCACAATCCGTTAGACCATTTTTGCCTGATCATTGATTTAAACGAACTCCTGATATACTGATTTGAAGAAATATTCGGGCAGCATGCAAAACGATACCCTCTTTTCCTCATTCTGTAATGCAGCTCATTATCCTCGGTTCTACCGAGAGTCTCGTTAAATCCGCCGACTTTTTCGAATACTTCTCTTCTGTATGCCGCATGAAAAAGCGATGACAAATATTTCTTTTCGTCATGCTTGCGCCGATATCCCATTATCGAACTGCCAAACAAGCACTCCTCAGCTGCAAGAAGAGTATCGCTCCATTCGTCATGATGATACGAAATGCAGGGGCGACCTCCGCCAACTATGTATTCACCGTTTTCTATTTCATAAACGCACTGCTCCACATAGTCAAACGGTATACGTCCGTGGGCATCTATTCTGATAATGATATCCCCCATCGCACTGCAAAGCGCGGTGTTCCATCCTTTTGCCTGATTTGATTTTTGCTGCGAAATAATACATATGCGCATAAAATCACGGTTGAATCGTTCAAAGCTCGACATAAGCGCAGGCGTAGTATCGGTAGAACCATTGTCAACGAATACCAGTTCTACCAAATTATGAGGATAAGTCTGCCCGGCAATGTCCTCCAACAGACCACTTATATGTTCTTCTTCGTTGTATGCAATCACACAAAGTGAAACTGTCATTTTGATTCATCTCCATACAAATCAAATCTGATCTTTTGCATTGCTTGATTTACATCATTTGTTTCTGAAATATTCGCTTCTATATCGGTTGCTTCAGCATCATTTGTTTCATCATTATTAGATTCAAAATTATTGGCTTCTAAATTATTTATCTGTGTCGATCTATTGGCATTACCGGTTATATACGAATGTATTTCCGGTGAATTAATATCATGTGTTCTGCGATAATCAGTTATCAGATATTTTAGCGACACAAAATATGCACATGTCATATACGGAAATATATACAAAAACGGCACAACAAAAAATGTCAGCAGCATCCACGGAATATAAGAAACGGAAAGTTTTATTAAGTGAAAAACACTTATACGAGCGATATCACTTCCTGTTTTCACTGCCGACCTGCTGTCAAAATCGTAATATGAAAACAGCATAACGGAAAAACCGAAACGGTGAACTATAACAAATGCGGCAATCACGCCTATTGCAGCCAACGCGTATGAAATATATTTGATACTGTCGCTGCCGTCTGCGGCTATCAGCGTCATCAGCGCGGGCAATTCACAGCCAATAAATATCAACGCGCTTTTCACCATAATCCCCAACATAAACATAATTGACGATCTGTATCGATACTTATTATCAAAGAAATAAAACACTTCACTGAATTCTATTTTTTCGCCGGAGGCTATTTTCGAATATAATCTGCTGAATCCTGTATAAAGCGGAGACAAAGCGATCATTGACGCCACCGCCAACAGATGAAACAGTACAAACATTATGATATTGACCTTACCGAGAGAAATAACATCGCCTATCTCGCTTATCTCATCGGTATCGCCTAATATGCTGTATGCCGATAATACAAACAAAACTGTAATCATTGGAAGGAAAAAGAACGTAAGCATTGCAATTATGCTTTCGACCCACTTTCCTTTAAGTCGATATTTCGCTTCCATTTTAATTTTATTCTCTGCGCTCATCACTTTTCTCTCTCCCTATAGCCGCGGGCAGTGCCCGCATACAGTTGTGCGGTTATATCAAACGTCATTAACAAATCTTTTGAATGGTACAAAGAGTTAGCGTCAGATGTACAAACCTAGCTTTCAGCTACTAACTACCAACTCAACTATACTCCATCAGACCCTTCATTGCTGCGAAGCAAACAGCAAAATGCTTGAAAAAATTATCCTCACTGATAGACTCATCCGAATTATGAATGCGTGTATCATCTCCATCAAATGCGGGACCAAATGCCACGCCTTTCCCTCCAAGCATTCTTGCATACGTTCCCCCACCGGTTGTATACAAAGAAGGCGTCTCACCAAGCACACTTTCGTATGCGTTTTGCAAAACACGAACAATCGGTGCATTCTCATCAAGCAAAAGAGGCTTTTCACCGTCGATCAAAGTTACGCTGAGACCTTCCCTCGCCGCCACTTTTCTGATCTGATACAACACAACCTCTTGTAGAAACGAAACAGGATAACGTACATCAATTACCGCTTTAGCCTCTCGTTCTGTAATGTGAACGCGTGAAAGAGTAAGCGTCAATTCTCCTGATATCGAATCTCTCATCTTGATTCCCATTGATCTGCCGTTTGTTTCTTTGCCGATACAATAGTTTATGAACGTACAAAGGTCGCCTACCGCCTCTGTTCCCAAAACATGACAAATTACCTCCGCCAATGCAGACGCGGCATTCAGTCCCTTGTGCGGCTCACAGGCATGCGCCGCTTTTCCGTGCGCAATAACTTTCAGCCCGTCAATTGTATACTGCAGTTCAAACGCTCCGGGACCGTGGGCGTCCGCCAATCTTTGTATGTTGTTCTCCTCGTAATCGCTGCAGTCAATAATCGCATACGCCGTATCAGGCACAACGTTGTTTGCGCTGCCCGCAATAAACTGCATAAGAGAGGTATTATTCGCTTTTTCGGATGAAATTTCAAGATGCATGATGCCTTTTTCGGCGCGGCAAATACCGTATTCGCTGTCGGGCGTAAAGCTAAGCTCCGGAAGCGGTTCTTGGCTGAAATACGTATTCATATCCTGCATACCGATCTCCTCGGCTGTGCCGAAAATCACACGAACTCTATTGCCCGAAACCCCGCTCTCTTTGAGTGCTCTGAGGCAATAAAGCGCAGCCAGAGCCGGTCCCTTGTCATCACACACGCCTCTGCCGAACAATCTGCCGTCTCTGCGTGTCAGTGCAAACGGTTCACACGACCACTCTTTTTTATTTGCGGAAACAACGTCTAGGTGCGTCAGCACACCGCAAATACACTCGCCGTCGCCATATTCCGCATGACCGGCAATGCCGTCAATATTTTTTGTCGAAAGTCCGAAACTCCTCGCTTTTTCGAGCACCCACTCCAACGCTTTCGATGGAACCTCCGCGCCTTCCGCCGATACAGACGGTATATGCAAAAGCTCATCGAGGTCGCTTAGAAATTCATTCTTATGTGTTAAGATAAATTCATCAAAAAATGCCATAATTATAAATTCTCCATCATCGGCAAATGCCTTTTTCTGTAGGACACGGACTAAATGTATTCTCACTGATCATCGGATTCCGCATTTTCTTCCGTGTCATGCTTTGTGTTTTCTTCTATATTTTCTTGTTCTTCTATATTTTCTTGTGTATTATCTTCTGTTGTATTGTCTTCCGGCTTACTTTCTGTATTTTCCCCTGTATTTTCTTCTGTATTTTCTTCTGTATTTTTTTCCGGCATGTTTTCATCTGTAACATT
>CADCOF010000256.1 GCA_902802975.1 uncultured Ruminococcus sp.
CAGCTCGGTCGGTGCTTTTGCTTTGCAAAGGTCTCCACAGGAGACCCGCACCCTCTAAGCGAAGCGTAGGCGTCGGGAGTATGTCACTATAACATTATGTATGTTTTGTAAAATCTTTCCGTATCTCTTGAAGTAGCGTAAAACTTATGGTACAATATAGATTGAGTATTTATCGATACCCGCCGATAATTCAATAGGAGTGAACGATTTGGCGATAAATTTTGATTACAAACAATTCAGTGACGATAATAATTATATGCAGATGTGCGCGGAAGTTATGGCTGTGCGCGCCCGCGGCGATATCCCTATGGCGTGCATTCGCACTTACGGCTGTCAGCAGAATGTGGCGGACAGCGAAAAGATCAAGGGCATGCTGGAACAGATGGGCTTCGGTTTTACCGAAAATGCCGAGGACGCGGATTTTATACTTTTTAATACATGCGCTGTCAGAGAACATGCAGAGGACAGAGTTTTCGGTAACGTCGGTGCATTGAAAAACATAAAACGCCGCCACCCGTCAGTTGTTATAGGTCTGTGTGGCTGTATGATGGAGCAAAAACACGTTACAGATCGTCTGTATAAGAGCTTTCCGTTTGTGAATCTCGTTTTCGGGACTCATTCGCTGCATAAATTTCCCGAATTGTTCTATAACGCGGTGACGTTCGGCGGCAGAGTGTACGAAACAGGCATTGATGATAAAACCGTGTATGAGGGCATTCCCACAAGACGTGACGGAACGTTTAAGGGCTGGCTGCCGATAATGTACGGCTGCAATAATTTCTGCACGTACTGCATTGTTCCGTATACAAGGGGCAGAGAGCGAAGCAGAAAATTTGAGGACGTTGTAAATGAAGCGCGTCAGATGATCGAAAGCGGCTATAAAGAAATAACGCTGCTGGGGCAGAACGTGAACTCGTATGGCAAAAACCTTGAGGATAAGCACACCTTTGCGGAACTTCTGCAGGAGATCGATAAAATTGACGGCGATTATATACTGCGTTTTATGACATCGCACCCGAAGGATTGCTCGAAGGAATTGATAGACGTTATCGCTCAGAGCCGACATGTGTCGTGTCATCTTCATTTGCCGTTTCAGTCGGGGTCAAACAGAGTGCTGAAAGCGATGAACCGCAGCTATACAAGAGAGAAATATCTTGAGATAATAGATTATGCAAAGAAAAATATTCCCAATCTGTCGCTCACTTCCGATGTAATAGTAGGGTTTCCGGGCGAGACGTATGAGGAGTTTTCAGAGACGGTGTCGCTTGTGAAGGAAGTAGGGTTTACTTCACTGTTCACCTTTATCTATTCTCCGCGAAACGGTACTCCCGCTGCAAAAATGGAAGACCCGTACACTCACAAAGAAAAGTCGCAGTGGTTTTCCGAATTGCTGAAAGTTCAGGAAGAGATTGCAGCCCAAAGATGTGCGGCAATGGTCGGCACAACCGTTCGTGTGCTTGTTGAGGGCAAAACCGATAAAGAGGGCGTTCTTACATCGCGTACAAGCGGGAATATAATTGTTGATTTTCCGGGCGACGAGTCGCTTGTGGGAAATTTTGTAAATGTTAAGATAACGAAGGCGCGCAATTGGATATTAAACGGCGAGCTTGAAGATAAGGAGTGACAACGTGGATATTGTCGAACTTGCAAGACAGCTTGGAGCTGCGATGCAGCAAGATGAAGTATACGTAAATATGAGAACAGCCGAGCAGGCGAGCGAAGAGGATAAAGACCTTTGCGAGCTGATGGAGGAGTACAACACAACGCGGCTGGCGATAAATTACGAAGCGTCGAAAGCAGACAGAGATGACAGCAAAATGCAGGAGCTCAATAAAAAAATGCGTTCGGCGTATGCAAAGATAATGCAGAACGAACACATGAAGGAGTACAATGCGGCAAAGGTGAAATTTGAGACAAAGCTGCAGGCGGTGCTGGGAATCATTCAAAGCAGTGCGATGGGTGAGGACCCGTACACGGTCAATCCGGAAACGGGCTGCACGGGTTCATGCGCAACGTGCGGTTCAATGTGCAATTAGCATTGCGCATTGCACATTGAACAAAAGGGGTGGCAGAATATGGCAGAGTTATCTCCTATGATGAAGCAGTATTTCGCTATCAAGGAGCAGAACAAGGACAGTATATTATTTTTCAGATTGGGAGATTTCTATGAGATGTTCTTTGACGACGCAATTTTGGCGTCGAGAGAGCTGGAGCTTACTCTGACGGGCAGAGACTGCGGACAGGAGGAGCGCGCGCCAATGTGCGGCGTGCCGTTTCACAGTTATGAACAGTATGCCGCAAAGCTCGTTGCAAAGGGCTACAAGGTCGCAATATGCGAGCAGACGGAAGACCCCGCAGCCGCTAAGGGCATCGTCAAACGTGACGTTATCCGCGTTATTACGCCGGGTACGGTCATGGAGGATTCCATGCTCGACGAGACGAAAAATAATTTTATTTGTTCCGTTTTCGTTGGCGGCGATATCGCCTATTCCGCTTTCTGCGACGTTTCAACAGGCGAGCTTTACTGCGCGGCTATCGAGCTTGATAACGAATGCCGCCGCTTTAAAAGCGAACTTTCTCTTTATTCTCCCCCGGAAATGCTTATCGGCGGACAGGTGAAAAAATTATCGCCTGTTGCTGCATTCCTGAAAGAAAAGAAAACTTCCGTGGAAATGCTTGACGATGAGTATTTCGACCTTGAAAATTGTATAGATATCGTAAAAAAACAGTTCGGCGATAATCAGTATGAGCTGATGGAACGACAAAATTCATCCGCCTGTGCCTGCGCTGTCGGCGCACTTCTGAAATATTTGAAAAAGACGCAGAAAACAGGGTTGGAGCGTTTCAGGCGAATTGAATTGTACAGCGAGACGCGTTCGATGCAGCTTGATTATAATACGAAACGAAATCTTGAACTCACCGAAACAATGATCTCGAAAGAGAAAAAAGGGTCGCTGCTGTGGGTTCTCGACAAAACAAAAACCGCAATGGGTAAGCGGCTCATCAGAAGATGGATTGAACAGCCTTTGATGAGCATTGCGGCGATAATCAGGCGGCAAAACGCCGTCGAGGAGCTTGTGAATGACGCTGTGCTTCGCGGAGAAACTGCCGAGGCACTTTCGGGTATTCCCGATATCGAGCGGCTTATGACAAAGGTCGTCTACGGTTCGGCAAATGCGAGGGATTTGAGAGGGTTGTGCGCGGCACTCGAAAAACTTCCTTCAGTGAAAGCATGCCTTGAGGGCGTGAAGGCAACGCAGCTAAGAGAGATTTTTGACAATATAGATGTATGCGAAGACCTGCGTGAGCTTATCGACAGCGCGATAATTGAAGACCCGCCGTTTTCGGTAAAAGAGGGCGGGCTGATCAAACAGGGTTTCAATAGCGACCTCGATTCGCTGCGTTGTGATATGAATGATTCCACAGGTGTGCTTGCGAGTATGGAGCAGAAGCAGCGCGACATAACCGGCATTCCAAAGCTGCGGATTGGATATAACCGCGTTTTTGGCTATTATATCGAGGTTTCTAATTCGTACAAAAAACAAGTTCCCGATACGTTTATACGAAAGCAAACGCTTGCAAACTGTGAACGGTATATCACGCCCGAACTGAAATCGCTCGAAGGCAGAATATTGGGAGCGAAGGATAGAGCGGCAACGCTTGAATATCAGCTGTTTACGCAAGTGAGGGATATAACAGCCCGAGCACTCGAAAGATTGAGTACAACGGCAAATGCGCTGGCAAAATTGGACGTGTACCGCAGTTTTGCCGAAACGGCAGCAGATATGCGCTACTGCCGCCCCGAAATGAACGATTCGGGCGAGATAATCATAAAGAACGGACGGCACCCCGTTGTTGAAAAACTTTTGAGCGATGTGCCATTTGTTGCGAATGACGTACACCTTGACAACGGGAAAAACAGAGCGGCAATAATTACAGGTCCCAATATGGCGGGCAAATCTACATATATGAGGCAAACTGCGCTTATCGTTATTATGGCGCATATCGGGTCGTTTGTGCCCGCGGAGTCGGCGTCTGTCTCAGTTACGGACGCGGTATTTACGCGAGTGGGCGCGAGCGATGACCTTGCAAACGGACGCTCGACTTTTATGGTCGAAATGAACGAGGTTGCCGAAATACTTAAAAATGCCACGTCGAGAAGTCTGCTTGTGCTTGACGAGATCGGGCGCGGAACGTCTACTTTTGACGGAATGAGCATTGCGCGCGCCGTTTTGGAATATGCCGCGGACAAAAAGAAGATAGGCGCGAGGACGCTTTTTGCAACGCATTATCACGAGCTGACTGTGCTTGAAAATTTGATCGACGGAGTGAAAAACTATAATATCGCCGTAAAAAAACGCGGTGATGACATTACGTTTTTGAGGCGCATCGTTCCGGGCGGCGCAGACGACAGCTACGGTATAGAAGTAGCGAAACTTGCCGGACTTCCGGATGAAGTTATAGACCGTGCAAAGGTCATTTTGAAAGAACTGGAGCAGGGGAAGACAACAAAGCGATCGAAAGAGCCGAAACGTAATGTTCTTGAAGATATGCAAATGACGCTTTTGCCGTCGGGCAATTCGCAGATAGAAGAGTTTATTCGAAATTTAGACGTTAATACTCTGACGCCGCTCGAAGCTCTCAATAAGCTATATGAACTTAAAAATATGTGTGATTAACAGGTGATAGGATATGTTAACAAATCAATATATTGTCACAAAAAAACTATATATGAAATGGGCGGACGCAGACAGGCGCAAAGGCTTATCGCTTAAGATCAACATTTTGTGGGCTGTTGTGCTTGTAATATTGATTATTGCGACAGCTATATATATGAAGCTCAAGTCTCATGTAAGCGGCGATGTTTCAATGCTTTTGGTGCTTGAAGGCGCACTTCTGGTGTTCAGCGTATACAAGCTCTTTTTCAGCGGGAAATCATCTGCTGCGGCTATGTACGACAAATTTGCAGCGCAGCTCGGTCATGACTGGACGCGCACAATGTATTTCAAAAACGACGCGCTTTATGTCAGCGAGGGTCAGTTTGAGGTTAATTATCCGTACAAAGAGATTGTGTCGGTTCGGAATATCGGCAACGAAATTTTGATAGAGACAGACAAAAAGCTGTTCATTCGTGCGTACAAAGACAGCTTTATCGAAGGAGATTATTCACGTTTTAAGCGTTTTATTGAAAGTAAGGTAGTCAATAAGTGTTTCCTGAATTGAGGTGACATAATTGGGGAGAATAAATATTCTCGAAAAACATATTGCGGAGCTGATAGCAGCCGGCGAGGTAGTGGAGCGGCCGAGTTCTGTTATTAAGGAACTTGTCGAAAACTCTATAGATTCGGGAGCAACTGCCATTACTGTGGAAATTCAGGACGGCGGAGTTACCATGATGCGAGTTACCGATAATGGCAGCGGTATCATGCGCGATGATGTCCGCAATGCCTTCAAGCGTCACGCAACGAGCAAGGTTCGTGAGAAAGACGATCTAGATTCAATCGGCACTTTAGGCTTTCGAGGAGAAGCACTGGCGTCAATCTGCGCTGTGGCAAAGGTTGAACTTCTGACAAAAGCCGATGCGGACGACGTCGGAACTCACTACAAAATAGAAGGCGGCGATGAAGTCCTGATGGAAGATTCGGGCTGTCCGCGAGGCACTACTTTTATTGTGCGGAATATTTTTTATAATGTACCCGCGCGAATGAAGTTCCTGAAAAAAAACACATCGGAGTCAACCGCGGTGGCGGCAGTTGTGGATAAAATTGCTCTGTCGCATTCGGATATCGCTTTTACTTTTATCAGAGATCACAAAAAAGTGCTTGCGACTGCGGGCGATGGCGTTGAGAAGAACTGCATATATTCCGTGCTTGGGCGCGAGTTTGCGTTGAACGCCGTGCCGGTGAAGTATGAGCTTGACAATATCAGAGTAACGGGATATGTTACAAAGCCGCAGTTTGCAAGAGCGAGCAGGTCAATGCAGAATTTCTTTATAAACGGGCGTTTTGTGAAAAGCAGAACCGCAATGGCCGCACTTGAAGAAGCGTGCAAAGGCATGGTTATGGTCGGGAAATTTCCCGGCTGTGTTTTGCATATCGAGATGCCGTATGAGCTTGTTGACGTAAACGTTCACCCGGCAAAGATCGAGGTGCGCTTTGTAAACGAGCGTCCTGTATTTGAAGCTGTGTATCACGCAGTGAAAACCGCGTTGATTGACGGCGACACGATCAAGCAGATAAAGCTTGAAGATCACTCCGATAAAAGCGCGGTGAAAAAGCCGTTTACCATGTCGCAGTACGAGGTAAAAAAGATCAGCGGTACGCCTGTTACGCCGCCCTCGAAAAGAAATGACCGTCAGGCGATAAATGTTTATAACGATCTTATAAGAAATGCGTTAAACGGAGGCAAACTTCCGCTTTCGGATTCGCAGTCGCCGTTCGGGAATTTCGGCGACCTTGATATAAAAGCCGACCCGGAAAGCGTGTATGGTATAAAGCCCACGCAAACTCAGGAGAGTACACAAGAGATCACTCCAAAGCAGGAAGCTAAGGCGATAGCCCCCGAGCCGGTTTTGAAAAAAGCGGAGTCGGAAACGCCGGCAGACGCGCACATATCTCATCGGGAGAATGATATTGAGGATATCAAGCCCCTTGCAGATATTCCGCCGAAATACGAAAGATTTATCGGCGAGGCGTTTAACACGTACATTATAATCGAGCGAAACGGCGAGCTTATCATGATAGACAAGCACGCTCTTCATGAAAGAATTATATACGAAAAACTCAGGCGCGAGCAGGGAAAAAAGCACGCCCAGTATCTTTTGGAGCCGGCTGCGGTAACGCTTTCGAAGCAGCAGCATGACGCGATACTTGAAAAGAAAGATTTGATGTCAGAGTCAGGCTTCGAGGTAGAGGATTTCGGCGGCAGCACAATTATTGTGAGGAGCGCGCCCTCGTTTATTGACGCGTATGACGCGGCGGCGACTGTTGAGGAAATGGCGCAGCACATTCTTGAAAATAAAAGCAATGTCGAGAGTGAGTACACAGATTGGCTGTATCATAATATTGCGTGCAGGAGCGCGATTAAGGGCGGTGACAAAAGTTCGCCGAACGAGTTGATGGCACTGTATATGGAAATGGAGAAAGACCCCAATTATCGTTACTGTCCGCATGGAAGACCGACATCTATTGTGCTGACAAAGTATTCCATTGAAAAACAGTTTGGCAGGGTGTGACTTTATGGATAACGGCAAGATAAAGATAGCCGCAGTGGTGGGACCTACCGCCTCGGGAAAAACCCGGTTTGGAATAGAACTTGCAAAGCGTTGGAACGGAGAGGTTATTTCGGCGGATTCCATGCAGATATATGAGGGCATGGACATAGGTTCGGCGAAACCCACAGTCGAAGAGATGGACGGTGTGCCGCATCATCTTATCGGTATCATTCCGCGTGATCAGAATTTCAGTGTTGCCCAATACGCTGAACTTGCGCACAAGACAATACAAGAAGTCCATTCAAGGGGTAAATTTCCGATAATCGTAGGCGGCACCGGGCTGTATATAGATTCAGTGATAAACAACATTACGTTTATAGATACGGAAGTAGACGAGCAGCTGCGCAGGTCGCTGTATGAGCAGGCGCAGAGTGAAGGTTCAAACGCATTGTGGGAGAAACTGAAAAACATTGACCCGCAGTCGGCTGCAAAGATCGCGCCGAACAATACAAAACGCGTCATTCGTGCGCTGGAAATCTTTTACACCACGGGAATGACAATGACGGAACAAAATGAGCGTTCCAGAAGAGTTCCCACGCCGTATGAAACGATAAAGCTGGGCATTAAGACGAAAGACCGCGCTGAGCTATACGATAGGATAAACAGACGTGTGGATGAAATGATGCAGCGGGGACTTCTTGATGAAGCGAGAGCACTTTTTGAAAGTGATTCCGGCACGAATACCGCGTCAAAGGCTATTGGCTGCAAAGAGTTTATTCCTTATTTCAAGGGCGAAATAACGCTTGACGAGGCAGTAGAAACATTGAAAAAAGAAACAAGGCATTACGCCAAAAGGCAGCTGACGTGGTTTATGCGCGACAAAGAGATACAATGGCTCACCACCGGCGGGCAGTGCCCGCTGACAGTAAGCACACTGACTTTGTGCGGATAGAAACTTTATCGCCTGCGGCGGGCAATATATAACCTATAAATGAGCAAAATTGAAATTGTTTGTAATTTTGTACAAAAAGATTTAATTTGTATTATTGTGGTCGCCATGCGGTGAGGGGCAAATTCCGGCGGTGCGTCGCCGCTGACAATTCCGTCCGGCTGTGTTCTTAACGGAGGTCTTCGCCGCATTCGACATTCATTCTTCCCACAAACAATCAGGGAGGCGAGTTACTTTTGCTAGGCGGCAAAAGTAACCAAAAACGCCTTCGCGCTTTAGTGTCTACAATCCCGCCTTTGTCTTCTACGGAGCTGAGTTACCGCCGGTTTTAGGCTGGGTTCGGCATTCTTCAATGCGCTGC
>CADCOF010000257.1 GCA_902802975.1 uncultured Ruminococcus sp.
CGGTTTGCACCATGTTCCCTCGCCGCTCCAAGGCGACGCAAATTTGTTGATATTGACGAACAATTCAAAATTTGCTCATTTATAGATGTGTAAAATAAATTATGTGCGCGAATTGGGAGCGGCGGCACGCCGCTTAGGGGAGTAGGTTTATGTATTCGCCGCTGAGAATTTCTTGTGCAATATCCTCAACTTTTTCGTATTTTTTTACTACAGCATTTTTACCGCGTCTTAATACATCTGCAATTACAAACCAATATTCCGACTGTACATCGTAAACACTGTCCGGATTAACTTTGTAGTATATGATCATTGGCTTTTCCATTTGTATTGCCCATTCAATTTCTACAACTGTTCCAGTTGAACATTCGCGGTCAAGTACCGCAATAATAATATCACATGTTGATACAGCTGCATATTCGGTACCGATTACTTCACTGCAAATTGTAGATGTAAATGTTCCGTCAGATGCCTTTTCGCAGTAAAAAGGTCCTAGATAACGATTCCCGTCCGGCAAAATCAAATCGGTCGCGGAATTTACAAGCTTTGTCGGTGACCCGAGTACAAGGGAACGATAATCACCGCTAAGTCTCTCGGATAAGGGTAGGTCGGTACTTCCGGATAGTTCAAAATGACCGGCGAAAAAAATGTTTTTATTCATCACTGTAACTCCATTATTCATTATTTGTTGTTTCCGGCTGCGGTGCGGAACTCATCTCTTTGAACCATGCTATATATGACGCAACCGCCATAACTGTCCATATTATATTTAGCGACATAAGCAGAAGAGATTGGTTTGGCAATAAAAAGTATTCTAATGAGTACGCTATATCATTAATAAACCAAATGACCCATGTGTCAATCTTTCGCCTCATCATATAATATGTAGCAGCAAAACTCGACACGGTTGTAAATGAATCCAGCATCGGCAAAGAGTCATCTGTTTTTGATAAAATATAGAAAGCAGCAGCAGATACAGCCAGAATTACAAAAACATATATTACCTTTTCAGTTATTCGGCAGCGTGTGATTTTTGAATCGGGCTTGCCCCAGGTGTACCAGCCAATACACCCTATTGCAATGTAAACAATATCATTGACAACATCACCGTAAAGATGATTGTACCAAGAAAATACCAGAAGCAGCACCATTTGCATAACGTAAAAAATCCAGTTGATACGCTTATTGAGCAATACCAAAACACCTTGTACAAGACCTGTCAATGTTGCTGCAAGTTCAATAATGTTCATATGTTCATAGTCTACTGTATCGCATTGTATACCGCATCGGCAGATTGAGTAATATTAAGATCGGTCACATTTACCTTTATAAGTCGTCCGTTGAGCAGATCATGAGACTCCATATATTCGTATGTTTCTTTGTAAAGACAGTTGTATTCATAAGACTTGTCATCAAATTCGCAATGTTTTGTGCTGCGCATTTTGATTCTGCGTTCCAGTTCTTCACGGTCATCGTTAATCATGAATATTATCAGCACGTCTTGCTTTAAAAGTTGAATGTATTTTTCAACTCTGATATCCATTGGGACATCAAATAACATATATTTGCTGATAATGTCCAGATGACGGTCGGCACAGTCTATTCCTCTTTCTTTTAGGCGGGCTGCAGTTGTTGTTTTTCCTACGCCGTCTGTTCCTTCAAGATAAATCATATAGCAGTTCTCCCTATGTTTAACAATAAATTTGCCTTCAAATAAATAAAATACACTCTGTATTATAGCATAGTATAAAATTAATGTCAATAGAGTTGATAAAATGTTATGATTTTTTGTTGAAACTGGTTAGAAATATCCTTTCGCTTTAAAGCTGCAATAAAAATGAATTAGAATTTATTAATAATCTGTGAATTTTTGAATATCTGTTGACAGATTAAATTAAGTATGATACAATTTAATTGTAAACAATTAAACGGAAGCAAATCAATAAATAAAAATGTGAGGTTTGGTTTTGTTTGCCGTTGGCAGTTGTATATTCTCGGTAACACGAGAAATAATAAATAAAAAAATAAAGGAGAATAATTATGTCAGCAATAGTATTAAACAATGAAAATTTCAATTCAGAGGTATTGATGAGCGGAGAACCTGTACTGGTAGATTTTTGGGCGGAATGGTGTGGTCCGTGCAGAATGCTTTCGCCGGTAGTTGAGGAAGTTGCTGAGGACGCGCAGGGCTTCAAGGTAGGCAAAGTTAATGTTGACGCAGCACCTGATCTTGCAGATCGTTTTGGTATCAGCTCTATTCCGTGTTTGATAGTATTCAGCGGCGGAAAAGAAGTAAAGCGCAGTGTAGGCGTTATACCTAAGGACGATGTAATAAATTTGGTAAAGGGAGTTTGACCTCGGGAGGCGTCACATGTACGATGTGATAATAATAGGCGCAGGTCCTGCGGGGCTTACTGCTGCAATATACGCACTGCGCGCCGGCAAAAGTGTGTTGGTACTTGAGGCGTTGGCATACGGTGGTCAGATCATAAACACGCCCGAGATCGACAATTATCCGGCACTGCCGCATGTATCGGGTTTCGATTTTGCCTCTGCACTGTATAAGCAGGCACTCTCGTTTGGCGCGAAAGTAATTTTTGAGGCGGCCGCGGCAATTGAGAACAATGGAGAAACAAAAACTGTTGTGACATCGAAGAACAATCGCTTTGAATCAAATTCGGTTATAATTGCCACAGGCGCGAAAAATCGCCCAATGAATATCGAGCGCGAAAAGGAGCTTATCGGAAAAGGCGTGTCGTATTGTGCCACATGCGATGGAATGTTTTACCGAAACAAGGACGCGGCAGTTGTAGGCGGCGGTAACACAGCACTTGAGGACGCTTTGTTTTTGTCAGCAATATGCAGGCGGGTTTATATTATTCACAGAAGAGATGAATTCAGGGGCGACGCAAAGGCGGTAGAGCAGCTTAAACAAAAAGATAACGTTGAATTTGTGCTTGACTCTGTTGTAAGCAAGCTTATAGGTGAAGAGCGGCTGAACGCAGTCGAGGTGACTAACACGAATGACGGTACAGCGCGGACGATTGATGTTTCGGCTGTATTTGTGGCGATAGGTCAAATGCCGAACAACGAGGCGTTTTCCAATGTAGTGACGTTGGACGAACACGGATATATCAGAGCAGGCGAGTCATGTGAAACAGGTACGCCGGGGATTTTTGCAGCCGGCGACTGCCGCACAAAATCACTTCGTCAGTTAACAACAGCAGTTGCCGATGGTTCAATTTCAGGTTCTCAAACCTGATCAATCTGAAATGTTATCATGATTTGAAAAAATGGCAACCTTAACCCACAGGCTTTAGACGGTGGGTTAAGGTTGCCTAAAGCGTAGCTTTGTGATACAATAATCTTATCCATGACAGAGATGTCAATGCTGCAAAA
>CADCOF010000258.1 GCA_902802975.1 uncultured Ruminococcus sp.
AAAAATCAGCCTCAAAATCACTTGACCGTGGAGATAAAGTATGTTATAATCAAAAAGTATATTCAAAGTCAAAGCGAAAAATGCGGAGGAGAAGTATGGCAAAATATACTTTAAAAAAACAATGCGGCAGCGCACGCCGCGGCGAGTTTGAGACAGTACACGGAACGGTACAAATGCCCGCTTTTATGAACGTTGCAACGGCAGGCGCAATAAAAGGCGCAGTGTCCGCACTTGACTTGAAGGAGCTGAAATGTCAGGTGCAGCTTTGCAATACATATCACCTTCACCTCAGACCGGGCAACGAAAATGTAAAATGTCTGGGCGGACTTCACAAATTCACCCGCTGGGACGGCGTGATCTTGACCGACAGCGGCGGTTTTCAGGTTTTTTCGCTTGCTAAACTGCGCAATATCAAAGAAGAAGGCGTAACGTTCGCGTCGCATATCGATGGTCATAAGATTTTTATGGGTCCCGAAGAAAGCATGAAAATTCAATCAGACCTCGGTTCCACAATCGCCATGGCTTTCGATGAATGCATAGAAAATCCCGCAGAATACAATTATACAAAAGCCAGCTGCGAGCGCACTTTTCGTTGGCTGGTGCGCTGCAAAAACGAACTCGAACGGCTGAATTCTCTGCCCGATACAATAAATCACGATCAGCTGCTTTTCGGTATAAATCAAGGCAGCACGTATAAAGATCTGCGTATAGATCATATGAAGCAAATTGCGGAGCTTGACCTGCCCGGATATGCCATAGGCGGGCTTGCGGTGGGCGAAAGCACTCAGACAATGTATAAAATAATTGAGACAGTCGAGCCGTTCATGCCGAAAGACAAACCCCGCTACCTGATGGGCGTTGGAACTCCCGCAAATATTCTCGAAAGCGTAAAGCGCGGTATCGATCTTTTTGACTGCGTTATGCCGTCAAGAAACGCGCGTCACGCTCATGTTTTTACTTGGGAAGGCTGCCGAAATATGAAAAACGCAAAGTATACTCTCGATGAATCTCCGATAGATGAAAAATGCGGCTGCCCTGTGTGCAGAAACTTTTCAAGAGCGTATATTCATCATTTGTTTAAGAGTGACGAAATGCTGGGTATGCGTTTGGCTGTTATGCACAACTTATATTTTTACAATAACCTGATGGAACGTATCCGCGAATCGCTTGACAGCGGCGTGTTTGAAGATTTTTACAAAGAAAATATCGAAAATCTCGAAAAACGTATCTGATTGATATTGCATTCCGGCGAATTTAATGGTATAATATTTAGCATGTGAACCGCTTTAAGGTAAAGAAAGGAAGAAGAAAATGCAAAATATTGATTCCGGAACCGGTCAGGCTATACAGCTGATATTGTCTGTTGTAATACTTGTTGCTGCGTTCTATTTTGTACTTATCAGACCGCAGTCAAAACAGCAGAAGGAAGAGGAACAAATGCGCCGTGATCTTGAAATCGGAGACGAGATCACAACCATTGGCGGAATTGTAGGAAGAGTTGTGAACATTAACGATAACGATAATTCGATGATTATTGAAACAGGCGCAGACAGAACAAAGATAAAATTCACCAAGAATGCGCTTGCGTCCATCAACAAAGGCAAATCAAGTGACAAGAAAGACGGAAAAAAAGAGTCTTCGAAAAAAGAGTCTAAATAAGTTTAAAAGACCGGCAGATAATGTTTGCCGGTCTTTTTGTTGTTGTGAATATTATTTATGACTGCGTTCTGTCTTCTTCGTTGTACAGTTCCCCGAAAGTTCTTCCGATGAACCTGTCATAAAACGTATAAAGCTTCTGCGTGCCGTTTTCAAGGTGGTAATAGTGAATAATGTATGGAAACAGCAGACCTATCTCCAGAACCATCAGCAAAAGCAGCGGAAGTGTCTTGAATGCGATCATTGCAGCCAGCGTTACAATCGTGATCACCGCAAACATATGCGTAACGATCAGGTGTATGAGCCTCTCATGCTGAAAAAACTGTATCTGCGTCAAAAGCTGTGTTTTAAGCTCGCTGCGCTCCTGTTCAGTCATATTTTTCAGCTTTTCGGGCTTTGTCATTTCATCTATATATGCAATAAAATCAAGCAGCCTTTTATACATAACAAATTCACCTCGGAATTATCCTTTTGCCTCATACCACGTTGTACCGATATTTGCGTCTGCTTTCAGCGGAACCCTCAGTTTCGCCGCATTCTCCATTTCCTCTTTCAGAATCTGCGCTGCATGTTCGCTTTCCTCAAGCGGGCTTTCCACGATCAATTCGTCATGTACCTGAAGGATAAGCTTCGATTTCATACCTTCATCTTTCAGTCTGCGGTACACCTTCACCATGGCGATTTTTATTATGTCCGCTGCCGTGCCCTGTATCGGCATATTTCGCGCAACACGCTGCCCGAACGCCTGCATATTCTTGTTTGTGGAACGCAGTTCAGGCAAATATCGCCTTCTGCCATACATGGTTGTAACATAACCCTGCCGCTTCGCGGTTTCGACTTCGTTTTCCATATATGCCGCCGCGCCGCTGTAATGCTCCAGATACGCCTTGATATATCTGTCCGCTTCTTTTCGCGTTACGCCGATATCTTTTGCAAGCGAAAACGCGCCTATCCCGTATATGATACCGAAATTAACAGCCTTCGCACGGCTTCTCATTGGTGATGTGACCATATCCACCGGCAAGCCGAACACCTGCGACGCTGTGACTGTGTGTATATCAACTTCATTTGTAAATGCGTCTATCATAGCCTCGTCGTTTGCGATATGTGCAAGAACGCGCAGCTCAATCTGTGAGTAATCCGCGTCTTCGAGAGTGCAGCCGTCTCCGGCAATGAAAAATTTCCGCAGCTGCCTCCCCTGCTCTGTCCTTACGGGAATATTCTGCAAATTCGGTTCCAATGAAGATATTCTCCCGGTTCGTGTTTCGGTCTGATTGAATATTGTGTGTATTCGGCTGTCTTTGTCAATGGCCTTTACCAGCGCGTCGCAATATGTTGATTTCAGCTTGGTGAGCGACCTGTATTCAAGCACTTTGTCAACGGCGGGGTGCATCATTCTCAGTGACTCCAAGACCTCCGCATTTGTGGAATATCCGGTCTTCGTCTTTTTACCGCCGGGCAGTCCGAGCTTATCGAAAAGTGCCTCGCCGAGCTGCTTCGGTGAATTTACGTTGAACTCGTAGCCCACGTCTTTCCAAATCTGCGCCCGCAGCTCCTCCGCTTTTTCGCCAAGCTTTTTGCCATACTCCTCTATCGCCTGAGCGTCGATCTTGAAACCCACACTCTCCATATCCGCCAAAACCTGAGCGAGCGGTATTTCTATATCGCACAAAAGTGACATTTGTTCCCGCTGCTCCAAAACGCTTTGCAGCACGGCACAAAGTTTTGGGAAAAACGCAGTCTCACTTGCAAGCTGTGCGCTGTATATCAGATTATCTTCATATCGCTTTGTTTCTATATTGTACTCTTCAAATAATCTCTCACTGTCATAAGAGCTTGCTGAAGGATTTACGATATATGCGGCAAGCGTTGTGTCAAACTTCATATTAGAAACTTCAATATTATTTTTCAGCGCAAATGCGAAAAGCTGCTTGCAGTTGGCGGTGTATTTTTCGATAGATTCATCAATAAGAATATTTTTCAAGAATTCATCTGCATTGTTAAATATTACGCAGACCTTTTCACCGTCAAAAACATATACACCGTATGACTGCCCGCCCTTGACTTCTGCAATAAAATACGCTTTGCCCGCAGATTTTAATTTACCAAAAACTTCTTGTACATCGGGATCAGTGACTACCTCGGGCAAAATTATCTCTGCTTTTTTCTCGGCCTTTTTCGGTGATTCGGGTTCAAGAGATGAGTTTTCACGAAGTTTCCATTTTTTGATAAGCGAGAAAAGCTCCAGTGCAGCCAACGATTTTATCAGCTCATCCGTATTGGCGGGAGTGATATCGTATTTTTTGATATCCGTATCGATAGGCGCATTTCGCACGATGGTTCCCAGCATTTTGCTAAGCTGTGCGTTTTCTTTTCCCTCGATAAGCTTTTTTCTGACTCCGGGCTTTACGTCTATCGTGTCGATGTTTTCATATATATATTCGATCGAGCCGAATTTTTGTATCAGATCGCCTGCTGTCTTTTTGCCGATACCGGCAACGCCCGGGATATTATCGGATGTGTCGCCCTGCAAAGCCTTTATCTCGATCATCTGCGTGGGTGTTACGCCGTACTCGTCAAAAATACGCTGCTTGTCATACAGTTCAGCCTCGGCTTTGCCCATCTTTGTGGCAGCAAGGCGAACGGTCACGTTATCGGACACCAGCTGCAGCGAATCACGGTCGCCTGTGGCAATTACGCATGTATCGCCCGTTTCGTCGCACTTGGCGGCAAATGTGCCCAAAATGTCGTCGGCCTCATACCCCTCGCACTCAACGAGGGTGTAGCCGAGTTTTTGCAGCAGCTCTTTCAGCACAGGCATTTGAAGTGCAAGCTCTTCCGGCATACCGTGTCGGTTCGCCTTGTAGCCGCTGTACGCTTTATGGCGAAACGTCGGGGCTTTCAGATCGAAAGCTATAGCCACAGCATCGGGAGTGCAGCTCTCTTTGATCTTATCCAGCATTGTCAAAAATCCGTAAACGGCATTGGTGTACTGCCCGTCTTTTGTAGTGAGAAGTTTCACGCCGTAAAACGCGCGGTTTACGATACTGTTTCCGTCAACAACCAATAAAACCATTTGGTCAAACCTCCCCTTTTAGCTGATCAGCCCGATAACGGAAGTTACCTCTCCGTTTTGAAGATATACGCGCGGTACACGCTTACCCACAATACAAGCTATCTCATAATTGATAGTACCTGCCCATTTAGCGGCATCGTCCATAGATACCTCGCAGCCGTCTTTGGAACCGATAACGATCACGGTATCGCCGACTTTAACGTCATCAATATCGGTCACATCGAGCATACATTGATCCATACAGATTCTGCCGACTACTTTGGCTTTTTTTCCTCCGACAATCATGTAAGCGTCGCCGCCGAAAACACGGATATATCCGTCGGCATAGCCAATTGGCACAGTGGCAAGCTTTGTTTTTCTCTTTGCGGTAAACGTTCTGCCATAGCTGACAGTTGTGCCCTCATCTATATATTTGATATGAGCAACAACGGATTTGATCGTCATTGCGGGCTGAATATCAAGCTCGCCTTTGAGTTTTGAGGACGGTGAAAGCCCATAGAGAATAATTCCGGCGCGCACCATATCAAAGTGTGATTCGCGATAATCCATAATAGCAGCCGAATTGGCGCAGTGACAAATAAAATTATCTCTGTTCGGAACAAGGCTTTTTATCGACTCGCACATTTTCTTGAAAATACCGAGCTGACGGAGAGTATACTCTTTGCCCTCATCTTTTTCATCGGATACGGCAAAATGGGTAAATGCGCCTGTCACAGAAATACCGTTGAGAGATAGTATTTTGCCCGCCTCATCAACAGCGTTATCGAGGTGATCACCGCTGCACAACACGCCTATACGGCTCATTCCCGTGTCAAGCTTGATATGAACGTTTACGCAAACGCCCTGATCGACTGCGCACTGCGAAAGCTCTTTAGCGTAATCAAGAGATACTATAGCCTGCGTAACATTATTATTTGCAAGCAGCGATGCATACGACGCCGGCGTGTATCCCAAAATAAGGATAGGCAGAGTAATGCTGATACGGCGAAGCTCGATCGCCTCTTCGAGATTTGACACAGCGAAAAAATCCGCGCCGAGACGCTCATAAAACGAGGCTAACTCTTTCGCGCCGTGACCGTAAGCATCTGCTTTTACAACGCAGCAAAGTTTTACGCTGCTGTCGATTTTATTTTTTATGCTGATAAAGTTATGTTTCAGGCGGTCAAGATCTATTTCCGCCCAAGTACGTCTGAAATATTCTTCCAAGACCTAACACCTCCAAAAAATGTGTGTAACAAGATACATTTACATTATATTACAACAGTGTAAAAAAATCAAGAATTTCGGTGCGTCATGCCACGGCTTTTGAATGAGTAAACAAATTTTTGCTTCGCTTGCAATTATTTTTCTCTTTCTTAACTATTTGTTTGCCTTTAGCTGTTTTGTGGGGCTGCTCGCCCCACACCCTCGGCAGCTTTTTTGAAAAAAAGCTGACCAAAAAACTTTATTATTTATCATTCCAAAGATGTGAA
>CADCOF010000259.1 GCA_902802975.1 uncultured Ruminococcus sp.
CCGTCGGGGACGGTTCCCAACCGTCGGGGACGGTCGCCATGCGGCGACGGGCAAGTTCCGTCCGGCTGTATCGTTAACAATAACCTTCGCCGCGTTCGACATTTATTCTTCCCCAAACCGACGGGCTGCGTTTAACAAAAAAGGAGTCGTGCCGGGCACGACGGGGCACGCGCGCATAAAAGCTACTGCACCGAAAAAGTAAAAACGCGTACTGCCCGCGGGCGCATGCCCGCCGCCTAACGTCTTAGTTCTGCGCCTACTTTTTCGAGTGCCTTTATCGCTTTGTTTACTGCCGAATTTGCTTGCTCGTCCGTCAATGTGCCATCACTGCTTCTGAGCGTCAGGCTGAACGCCGCACTCTTGAGTCCTGCCGCGATCTGCTTTCCTTCGTATACATCAAACAGCTTCAGGCTTTCGAGATATTTACCTGCGCCCTCTCTTATTGCTTTCTCAAGCACAGCAACAGGTGTAAACTTGCTGCATACTACCGCTAAGTCTCTCGATATTGCCGGGAATTTCGGAAGCGGCGTGTAGTGCTTTTCAAGCTGCGCCTTCTCAAACAGCATATCGGTGTTGAGACTGAACGCATACACTCTTGTTCCAATGCCGTAATTTGACTGCACGGTCGGGTGTATTTCGCCAAGAACTCCTACAAAATCACCGTCTACAAGTATCTTTGCGCATCTGCCGGGATGATATGCGAAAACATCATCAGCTGCGACAAATTCGTAATTCTGTACGCCCAAACGGTTCATCAGTTCTACCGCTGCACCCTTTGCCTTGAAGAAATCAACACCGCCGCCGTACATTCCAACCGTCAGAACATTCTTTTCATCAGGCAGCTTGTCCGGTGTTGTCGGGCGATACTCCCTTGCGATTTCGAACAAGTACGCATACTCGTTTCTGTTGTTGTAATTCTTCGAAAGAATTTCAAGCATTGACGGCAGCGCGATAGTTCTCATTATTGACGTATCTTCGCCCAGCGGATTCGAAATCACAACGCTGTTTCTCAGCTTGTGATTCTCAGGCATCATAACCTTATTGTAATATTTCGGACTGATAAACGAATATGTCATGATCTCGTCAAATCCAAGCGCAATAAGCGTATTCGTGATATTCTTGTCAAACTTCTGGCGCGTGGAGAATTTGCCCTGCGCACCGCCCGAAAGCGGAGTCGACTCTATCGTGTTGTAGCCGTGGAAACGTGCGATCTCTTCTGCAATATCCGCCTTATGAAGAAGATCGGGGCGGAATGTCGGAATAATTATATCATCGCCGTCAAATTTGCAGTCGATCTTTTCGAGTATAGCCTTCATCTCATCAAAGCTCAAATCAGTGTTGAGGAAATGATTCACCCAATCGGCGTTCAGCTTTATCTTAAGCGGTTCTCTTGATGAGTTGTCATCAACAATAACGCCGTCAAGCACATCGCCCGCGTCAAGCAGTTCGACAAGTTCGCATGCCCTTTCGAGTGCAGGCAGGCAGGCGTTCGGGTCAAGCCCCTTTTCATATCGGGAAGACGCGTCTGTTCTCATGTTCTGCGACTTAGCTGTAAGGCGAACGGACGAGCCGCTGAAATTCGCGCTTTCAAACACAATAGTCGTTGTGTCGTCCATAATTCCGCTGTACTCGCCGCCCATAACTCCGGCAATAGCAACGGGCTTTTCTGCGTCTGCGATAACGAGATTTGTATCGTTAAGCGTTCTGTCAACACCGTCCAGAGTTGTGATCTTCTCGCCGTTTTGCGCAAGGCGAACGTTTATCTTACCATCTTTGATGAATCTCAGGTCAAACGCGTGCATCGGCTGACCGTACTCAAGCATAACATAGTTTGTGATGTCAACTATATTATTAATCGGACGAACGCCCATTGCTCTCAAACGCTCGCGAAGCCACAGCGGAGACGGCTTTACCCTAACATTTTCAACTATTCTCGCACTATATACCGGGCAAAGATCGGGCGCAGCCACTTTTACCGAAAGCATACCGTCGCTCGACTTGCTGCTGCCCTTTACGCTCGGCGTGTGCAGTTTCAGTTCTTTATCGAATGTTGCGGCAGCCTCCCTCGCAAGACCAATAACGGAAAAACAGTCAGGGCGGTTTGACGTGATCTCGAACTCAACGCAAATATCGTTCAGTCCGATTGCATCTTTAATGTTCATGCCCGGCGTAACATGGAGATCAGGGTCATCCTGTAAAATAAATATGCCGTCCTGTATAGCATACGGAAAATCATGCACTGTAATTCCAAGCTCCGCAACGGAACAGAACATTCCCTCGCTGACAACGCCTCTTAGCTTACCTTTTTTGATCTGAGTGCCATCATATAAATGCGACTTATCAAGGCAAACAGGAACAAGATCATCAACTTTAACATTTGTTGCGGCAGTTACAATCTGTACCTCTTTTTCTCCGACATTTACGCGGCATACAACAAGCTTGTCTGCGTCGGGGTGCTTTTCAACAGAAAGTATTTTCCCGACAACGATATTATCTATCTTGCCGCCCTCTTCCTCGTAAAGCTCCACTTTTGATCCGCTCATGGTCATAGCTTCGGAAAAATCTCTCGGGGAGATATCGCCGATATCAACAAATTCCTTTAACCATCTCAGTGATAAATTCATTTTGCTGTCCCCCCATTATTCAAATTGAGATAAGAATCTCGTATCATTTTCGTAGAATAGGCGCATATCATCAATGCCATAGCGGCGCATTGCCACACGCTCAAGACCAAGACCGAGCGCGAAACCGGAGTACACCTCGGGGTCTATATTACAGTTTTCGAGAACTTTCGGGTGAACCATGCCGCAGCCAAGTATCTCGATCCAGCCTTCGTTTTTGCACACACGGCAGCCCTTGCCCTTGCACGAGAAGCACTGCACGTCAACTTCCGCGGAAGGCTCCGTAAACGGGAAGTGATGCGGACGGAATCTGACAACGCTGTCCTCGCCGTAAAGACGCTTAATAAATGTTTCAAGCGTGCCTTTAAGGTCGGCGAATGTGATGTCCTTATCTACAACAAGCCCTTCTATCTGATGGAACAGCGGCGAATGAGTAGCGTCTACTGCGTCACTTCTGAAAACTCTGCCGGGAGAAATAATACGGATAGGCGGCTTTTGCTTTTCCATAACACGAACCTGAACGGGAGACGTTTGAGTTCTGAGCAAAATATTGTCTGTAATATAGAACGTATCCTGTGTATCTCGCGCTGGGTGATCTTTCGGGATATTGAGAGCCTCGAAATTATAGTAATCATACTCGACTTCGGGACCGTCAACGATCTCAAAGCCCATACCGACAAAAATCTCTTTGATCTCGTCAAGCACGATAGACAGCGGGTGCTTGTGTCCAAGCGGCGACACATCTGCAGGCAGAGTGACGTCGATCTTTTCCTCTTCAAGCTGACGTTCAAGCATAGCCTGTGCAAGTTCGGCTTTTTTTGCCTCAACGCTGCTTTCAATAAAAGAACGAACCTCATTTGCAAGCTGACCAACAACGGGGCGTTCTTCAGGAGAAAGCTTTCCCATTTGCTTCAAGATAGACGTAAGCTCGCCTTTTTTTCCTGCGTATTTGATTCGCAGTGATTCAACATTTTCAATGCTACCCGCAGCGGCAAGTTCGCTTCTGACGCGCTCGCGGATCTCTTCTAGTTTTTCTTTCATTTTAACAATAATCCTTTCATAAGCAGCAAACACACTGCGTTTTATGAATATCCAATTAATTATATCACTTATTGTGAGTTTTTTCAAGGGAACGACAGAAAATTCACAGCTTCTTTATACAACGCATATAATAAACCATGGGATAATACCCTTGTTGACTTATAAAACACAGCAGCGTATAATTATAGTGTAGAGTTTTGAGAGTGGAGAGTGGAGAAGAATGCGGAATTATTTGTGAAGTCGTGCTTTATTACAACGATGATAAATTGTTGCAGTGCGAAAATAGTCGGTCGAGAGTGA
>CADCOF010000260.1 GCA_902802975.1 uncultured Ruminococcus sp.
AAAGAATGCTGAGTCTTTTTACATTACACAGTCCTACACAAACAGCGACGGCAAATCGACATCGAAAATCGTGCGAAAGTTGGGAACACTTCAAGATTTGTGTGAAAAACTTGGAACCGACCGTGATGGTGTAATGGCATGGGCGTTCTCATTATGAAGACAGATTTCTTGGAAAGACCAGTTCTTGTGAAACGTGAAGACCGTATTAAGGCACATTTTCTCATTTGCTTCCTCTCACTTATGCAATGTCATCAACTTAAGCTTTCGGTATGCCTCCGGCGGCAAGCCTTTTTGAAAAAAGGCTTGGCGAAAAAATTTGTGATGCTCTCTGTCTAACCTTAAGTTGATGATATTTCTTACTTATGATCTTCAAATTTTTAGAACGCAAGCTTCAAAACAAGTATACTTATGAACAAATCCTTGATACACTCTGCTCTATTAAAAATACAGCCCGATGGATTTGCCTGAGTTTATCATAAGCGAAAGATAGTTCCGCATAGATAGTTTTTTCGGTGCGGTGGGGCTTAAAGCGCATGTCTGTCCGCTGCCGGAACTTCCACAAATGATATCGTTTTCTCTTCGGCGGTAAATCCTGAGTAATCTTCAGGTGTGATCGCTTTTCCCAGTGCTTTTTTTAGCGCGAGTGCGGGAATATTTACGCCGGCTGCCGCACAGCTTAGCGGAAGTCCGCCCGACATTCTTGCGTTGACTTCAAGCAAATAAGGCGTTCCATTCAAAAATCTGAACTGCACATCGCATATATATTTTGGCGATACTATATCTATCACCTTATTTACCATTCCGATTATTTCACTGTCAAATATGATCTTTTCAACGTGTCCGCTGTACTTGAACCGCGGTATGATTATTCTTTTGCCGACGCAGTCGAAGCAGTCTGCGCTCACTTCAACCTCCGGCGTATTCAGCAGCGGCATAAGCATCATGGGCTTGAACGTACCCTTATTATTGAGAATACGGTTCAGTGAGTCATAGCCTATCGAAAACGTAGGATAATACATCAGCTGTGTGTACTCGTCTTTTGTTTCGGTTATTATGCGAAAACTCTGCCCGCCTTTGTCATTTACGCACTTTATACAAAGCTTATCATATTTTTCATTAAGCTCCGCATATGCCGCCTCAAACTGCGCTGCGGTGCTTACTACTCTGTATTCCGGAACATTTATGCCCGCTTTTGAAAAACGTTCATACGCTGCCGCTTTATCTTCAAGCAATTCAATCATTTCAGCTGTTTCGCAGATAAGCGTCACGCCAAGTTCCTCAAATTTTTCCCTTGCAGCGGCAATTTTTGCCATATATCTGTACGGCACAAATACATCTACATTGTGCGCCCTGCAAAAAGCAAGGCAGTATTCCGCATATTTCTCTTCCGGAATATCTTCTTCGTGATACCACTCGTCACATTGCAGCTTTATCGGAGACTCCTCCGTGCGATTCGAGCCGATTATATACAATTGATCGGCGTCCGTCTGCTTCATCAGCTCTATCAGGCAGTACGCCGTTCGAAACCAGTGGTTAAACCAAATTCGTGTCATGTTAATACCTCGTTTTACAGAATCAATGTAGATTTGTTTTGTGCTGATCAATATTATGTATGGCGCAGGATACGTGATCTCTTTTTGCACAAAGCCCTAACTGATTAATATCAGTGGTCGTTAGTGGCCAATGTCATCAACTTAAGCTTTCGGTATGCCTTCGGCGGCAAGCCTTTTTGAAAAAAGGCTTGGCGAAAAACTTTGTGATGCTCTCTGTCTAACCTTAAGTTGATGACATTGCGTTAGTGGCTAGTAGCTTTGAGCTTTAAGCTTTGAGCTTTGAGCTATAATTATTTCATTCAGGCGTCTGCCAACTTCTTGATTATTCCACACGTTTTGTAATGCGTCATACCGCAATATTCTATCGGCACATTCTTTTCCTGCGCCAAGCGTATAAGATGCGCAAGCTCAGCGGAATCTTTATACCGCTCGTCTATCAATACCTTCCACGGCACTCTCCGCAGTAAAACACGCGTCGCTTCTCCGATACCGGGTTTTATCAGATTAATGTCATCTACGGAATATTTCTCCGCAAGCATTTTTACTTCATCAATACCTTTACCCGGTATTGTTTCGTTTTCTTCGGGTACGTTCATGTTAAACTGTGCCTCTATCGCATCAATGAACTCATACGAAAGATCGGCGTCTTTAAGCTCCCCATAATATACCGCACCGTGAAAATCATCTTTCCCAATAATATCATCACGCAGAAATGTTCTGCTCACAAGTCCCGATACTGTTGAGTTCAAACATGAACTGGGGATAAGTATATCGTCGTGTGTTCCGCACAGCTCCGTCACGTTCGCCGGGTCAGCCACAACGGCAATGTCGCTCGAAACGCCCTCATAATTTGCAAGTTCCTTCTGAAGTTCTCTGAGTATTGCGCCTTTTCCTATCCAGCCGTCAACAAAAAGCAGATTTTTCGGAGAGTGGCGGTCAAGCATATATTTCATTGCGCAGTGGTCAATGCCGCGCCCTCTGATGATCGAGATGGAGTAATGAGGCATATTAACGCCGTACTTTTTCAATATGTAGCGTTTCAGCAGGATACCAATTGGAATACCAGCTCTTGCAAGCGAAACCAAAACAGTGCCTTCGCCCTTTTGAGTCATGATCTTGTCGCCCAAACGGCTTACCGCTTCGGCTGTGGGTTTTGAAAACGTTCTCAATGCTTCTTCGTACACCTGCATATAGCGCGGCGTGGGAACGTACTCGATCGGCAGCATTTCGCAGTAATGGCGTCCCGCTTGAATAAGCCGCTCGCGCTCCTCTGTCGGCTGTGGCTCTACAAGACCGGTTACGTCCTTGAGCAGCAAAGTCACGTCCTCAGGTTTGTATGATGTTTTTACATAATAATTTGCGTCTCTATTCATCTGCGCACCACCTGAACAAATAAATATTTTCGCTGCCAGCCTTTTGCAGCGCGTTTATCAATGAATTGTATCCAACGTTTGAAATATCTGTAGAATCAGTTATTATAATTACCGCGTCATATTTACCGATATCATAAATAAATGTCTGCCTTTCGCCGTCATATAAGCTTGAAAGCGAATAGCGCGCATGCAGCGGATAATTTTCGTTTGTACTAACCTCGATCGGACTTCTTGTGGTTGAGTGAGTTACGGCGTTTATACCCAATGATTCTAAATATGTTGTCGTATGAATAGCAGGATACATAAATTCTTCCGTGCCGATAACAACAGCTGTGCGCACATTTTTATTTTTATTTAAAACGCACTCCCATATATTATGAGCAAGAGTATCACATGCAGCTAAATATTCATTACCTCGGCATATACGGCGTGTATTTACGTAATTTTTGTTTATATCAATGATATTTACGTGATTTTCGGGCGCATCACACATTTTGTCGTGATATACGCCGTCCGAAATATAAGATTCGGCAATTTCGGTATAACCCTCGTGATGCGTCTTCACAAGATAAATAACGTCGATATTTCTCTCACTGTACCGCAAAAGCGATTGATCGTCCATACCGTTTAGCAGCGAGGCAGCGGAAAATTTCACTTTGTTCGGGTACAAGCGTTCAATAATATCGATTATTTTCAGTATTGTGCTGCCTGTAGTTATCTCGTCCTCGGCAAAAATTATTCTGTCAATGTTATCAATGACAGATTCAAGGTCGTTTTTGCATAGCTTTTGTTCTGTTGCATGGCTGTGCGATTCTGTGAAGAAGAGATATTCAACATTTTGTATAGGCTCGCGTGTGGTCTGAGTGTAGAGCGTGTTGAGTGTAACCGCAAGGCGCGCGCCTATTGCAGTTGCTGTTTCGGCAAAACCCACAATGAGTATTTTCTCCGAACAGTCAGAATATTTATCGCGGACTTTTGACGCAAGCGCGTCAAACATATTCAGAGCGCGTTTACCGCTTGTAGGGATATGTTTCCCCTGATATGGATTGACAACAAGATATTTTCGCTTGTTATTATTTTCTCTTCTGGCAATTTTGGCCAAGCTGTTTTCACTAAATATATTATCCATATTTTCCATAAATATATACCTCAGTTGATTACGCCGTAGATTTCTGCGAGGATTTTCACTTTCGCCGCCCAAACAGCGTGAGTTTTGTACTCGTTCATGCGCTCATTGTTTTGTGAACCTGCAACCATTGAAACGCTGCCCTTGCTCCAGTTTAAAACGGCATTTGCGTCCTCAAGGTCTTTCCGGTTGACCATGTATGCCTTATTTACAATTGGTATCTGATTCGGGTGTATGACTGTTTTGCCGATAAATCCACACAGTATATCGCCCTTTATTTCACGTTTCAAGCCGGTATCCCAGCCTTCGCCGTTGTAATATTCCCACACAGGCCCCGAAACAACATAATCTCTGCCGAAAACAGTAACGATCTCGCTCAATATGTTGGACACCGGGCGAATATCGTATATCGATTCGTCGTTATGACGGCGAAAACCGAATGTTTTGCACAAGTCGTTGCCGCCTACTCGTATGTTAAGCACGAGTGGTTCAACTCGCTCCAGTTTATCTTTGATGTCGTACAGCATGCTGCGGCGCATTCTCAGATCGATCATATCGGAGCTTTCGAGAATAGGCATAAAGTATATTTTTCTGTTGTATGTATCGTTGATCTTAATTATCTCGTCTATGTATTCATCTGCGATATCTGCGGTGAATTTCGGAATGATAATACCAAAAATAATTGACGCTGCATCTTCCAAAGCGGCAAAAATTCTCTCTATCTGCTCTTTTGCGCGTACTCTTATAAATATCTTGGGGATATAGAAAGTATGGGAGCAGCTGTATTCATATATTTTTTTTATAGACTGTATCATGATAGCTTCGGCTTCTTTAACGGAATTATCATTGATGGTATCTTCCAGACAAAGAGCCAGGGAGTATTGTGTTCCGAATTTTTCTGTTGTGACAGAACGAACGATACTTCCGTTATTTGCAGGACAATACAGCAAAGCACCAACACTATAATATATTTTATCATCCTTCATAATTGAATACTAACTCCTCTTGATTTTTAATTTTTTGATATTTACAAAATTCATGATGGGCAGTAATGCAATACAACACTTCCATTATACCACAGATTGTGAGAAAATGGTAGTGTTTTTTTATATAAAAAATAAACCGAACGCAGAACAGAGCGTGTCATACGTTCGGGTTTTTATATTATGGAAAATTGAGATATTTTTGAGTGGAGCTTTAAGCTTAGTATTAACTAAAACTTATTCCTCCGACAGCTCCTGAATAAGCTGGTCGATCTTGTCAAGCGTAGAAAGCTCCTCTTCTTCGTTGTCATCATTGTCGAAATCGTCGGTTGATGGAATGACAGGGAGAGAATCCGTGCGCTCTTTCGCTTTTTTGGCAGCTTTTTCTATCCTGATCTTCTCAAACTCGGCAGTCACATACTTCGTGCTGCCAACGCCAAACGCCGCTTCGGGTTCATCGTCCGACTTGTCATCATTTTTAACGTGTTTGCCGGATTTTGTTTCGGACTTTTCTTCTGACGACTCAAGAGCTTTTTCTTGTTCCTTTGTGATCATGCTTTTTGAAAGCTTCATCAGGAAGAACAAAGCATACAGCCCAAATGAGCCAACCATCAGCTGCGGCAGCAAATCGAGAAATTGGAAACTGCCGAACTCTTTCATTGATGCGTCAATCTCCGAAATCACGTATATCATGTCGTAGTACACAAGCAGCAAGCCCCAGATAAATGAGGATTTGATCGGGTTTTTGATTTCGACTCCGCACAAAACCATTGAACTGTTGAATAAAAATAATGTGAGCGTTACCCATACGAACATATCAAACAGTGCAAATGACGGTGCTTCTCTGCGGTGACTCAAAAAGCCCATTACAAGATTGATCGCTGCCCAGATAGTGGGGAGAAGCATTGCAACGCGCATTTTTTTTGCGATGTTGTAGCCAATCATAAGCCCCATGCCCACCGAGGCGAGCAGCATGCCTGTTATAACGCTCAAAATATTGAACAGGAGTATCAGCAAGCCTGAATTTCCCGATGATAGCGAGCTGACAATGGACAGTGCGCCGTTTACACCCATCATGAGAGAGGATAGTATCAGGAAAAGTCCGCTCATTTGGGTGGCTTTTATGTCGCAGTACGAGGCGGTTTTGCGGTCTATCAGCGAAAAAAGCAGCGCAAACAAAAGAAATATACCTGCGAATACCGATATTAATTCAGGTTCTGTGTTTTTGTTTATTATCAAAAAATAATTTGAATACAGTGGCTGAGTTATATTCTCACCACCGATAAAAAACAAGTAGTAAATGTGCAGCATAAGCGCACCGACAGAAAGCGGCGCAAACGCCACCCAACTGGCTTTTATTTTCATAATATACGTCCTTTCAATATAACACGATAACATGTATATCATATACACATTTATGCTGTAAAAAGCAACAGCAAATCCGGATACAAATCTACCTTTTAATATTATAACATTTTTTAAGAGTTGTCAATGAAAACAATAGATTTAAATGAAATAAAATTTTATGCTTAAAAAAAGTTTTTAAAAATACGGAAATAGATGTTGAAATGTTTGCGAAAATTAAGTATAATCTATAGTGTACGTAATGATAAAATTTTGATGAAAATGCAAGTTACACGACTATAAAGAGAAGAAAAGGAGAGTTCCGAATTGGCTATCATCACCCTGGTTAAAGTTTCCAAGTACTATACCAAGCGACCGGCACTCGGTGACACTTCGTTCGCAGTTAATGAGGGCGACTTTTTTGGAATAGCTGGACCGAAAAAAAGCGGTAAAAGTACGATAATAAACCTTTGTATGGATTTTATACGCCCTACATCGGGAAACATTACCGTAATGGGTCAAAAATCATGGAAGCTTTCAACAGAAAAGAAAAAATTGATCGGCTTTATGCCGTCAAATCCAACTTATTGTGAAACAATGAAGGCTATCGATGTTATTCGCACAGCCGCTAAAATCAAAGGCGTTACCGATAACGAACAGGTTATGCGCCTGTGTAAGCATTTCAATGTTGACCGGAACAAGCGCGTGGGCAGTCTTCCGCTGTCGTGCAGGAAAAAAATAGCTATTGTTATTGCGCTCATGGGTAATCCAAAGCTTGTTATCATGGATAACTGTTTTGTCGCACTCGACAAAGACACCAAAAACAAGCTCGCGCATTATCTGCTCGATCTCAACAACAAAGAGGGCGTTACTGTTGTTATCAGCGACCGAAATATTGACCTTCTGCAGCAGATCTGCACGCGCATTGCGATTATGAGAAAAGGATCGCTGCTCGAAATATCCGAAAAAGAAGTTCTGCTTAAGAGTGACACCCGCCGTATCAGTATAAAGACCTCAGATGATCTCTCTGCGCTTTACAACTTGTTTAGAATTACGGAAGTAGACAAAGACGACAACGGCTATATTTCGTTCCTCTACAAAAAAGATATCAACAGCCTTATCGGTGCGCTTGCCACATATAACCTTGACGATCTGCAGATTACTTTGCCGTCACTGGGCGACGCGCTTGTGCGTTTCTATGAACGGCAGCTTGAACAAGAAAACGGAGGTGAAAACTAATGAACGAGTATTTTTCTTTTCCTCTGCTCGGGTACAAGCTCAAGAGCCGTACAAAAAATTTCTTGGTATGGTCTACGATATCTCTGTGCCTTTTCATTCTAATAGTCGTTATGTTTTCTAATCTGTTGAGTGCAGGTTTGCCGGAATTCATAAGCGATATGGCGTCGTCGTTTCCAGGTGCTGTCACGGGAAGTGCAGAACAACAGGAAACAATGGATTTCAGGGATTTCGGTGTAAATTTTGGCGTGTGTATGCAGATTATGCTGGTTGTCGGGTGCGTTTACGCAAGCTATCTGGGTGCGTCTGCCAACACAAACGGAAGAGGCGACAGCGATGTATGTTTCGTGTACTCTCTGCCCGTTTCAAGAATATGCGCGGTGCTGACAAGCTTTGCAGCGCAGCTTATCACTCTGTTTTTGCATAATATTGTGGTGTTTCTTGTATCGACAGCTGTTTTATTTTCGAATAATAAAATGACGTATCTGAGTAAAGTACTGCTTGCAGTCGGTGCATTTTTTCTGATTGAGATAATATATCTTGCAGTGTCGTTTTTGCTTGCGACTTTTATGAACAGCGGCTCACAGGCATCGTCGATATCCGCAGTTGTTGTTACGATAACAATACTCTTCGGCGTATTGGGGTCAATGGCAAAAACTCTCGCAATACTCAAAATTTTCTCGCCGTATTCATATATCAGCGTTTTCGGGATTATTACGGGTGAGAGTCGTCTGTATGTTGTCGGAATAGCCGCAGGACTCCTGATGACAGTTATAAGTCTCGTGCTGAGCTGCTCAAGATACAATCAGATTGATTTGATATTGGATTAATATTTTAGCTATTTCAGCCTCTCTCGGTTTTGCCGTGGGAGGCATTCTTTTTGCTCGTAGTTTGTGCGTACATAAAATTTTTAAAAATTTTAGTGCATAAAAGTATTGACAAATCGTAGAATAAATGTATAATTAAAAGTAGATTAGCACTCAATCACTAAGAGTGCTAATTCAAAAAAGAGGTGAGCATATGCAGACGAAGGAGCGTACAATAAAAATCCTCAAAACGATTGTGGAGGAGTATATCAGCAGCGGGGAACCCGTAGGATCAAAGCTTGTGTGCAGCGCGCTTGATATAGACGTATCGCCTGCAACAGTCCGGAACGAAATGGTAAAGCTCACCGATATGGGGCTTTTGACTCAGCTGCATACTTCCGCGGGCAGACAGCCGTCCGAGGCGGGGTTCAGGCTCTATGTACATTCTTTGATGTCGTCGAAAACGCTGTCGTCTTCCGATAAAGCAATAATTTCCGAAAGACTAAATAAATGCAGCGACCCCGATAAGCTTATCACTTCGGCAGCAGAAACAGCAGCGAATATGCTGAATTCGCTTGCTGTCGTGACAACTCCGTTTTCGGAGAACGAGCGTATACATCGTCTGAAATTTGTTCAGATAGGCCGCCAGACCTGCATGATTGTCTTGATTACCACAAAAGGACTTGTCAAAACAAAGCTGTTCAAATGCGACTACGTAATAACTCACGATATCGTGAATATATATGAAACAATGTTCAATCGCGATATGGTCGGATTGCCTGTGCGCAGCGTTACTCCCGCATATGTCCAGACTCAGGCTGTTAAGCTTGGTGAAGTTGCGCTGCTTGTTCCGTCGGTTCTTGCCGCTATTATGGATGCCTGCAGAGATGTGGGTGAATTTGACATCGCGGTTTCGGGCAGAGAAAGACTTCTCCACTCAAGCGAAAATGATATTAATGAGCTGAGATTGCTGCTGAAATTTCTCCATTCGGATGACTCGCTCAAGTCGCTTATTATGAAACTTCGCAGCGGCAGCAAATTTTTGATTGGTTCGGAGCTTGGAGGAGAACCGCTTTCACAGTTTAGTTTTGCGGCGTCACCATATATGCTCGAAGGCACCAGCGGAGGATTTGTTACGGTGCTTCTTCCAATCAGGTATGATTACGCCTACGCGGAGGCGGTGCTTGATTATATTTCCGAGGTCACCGGACGTTTGCTGAAAGAAATGCTTATGATTGAGTAGTTCACTACATCTTTGGTAAAAAACGAAAGGACATGAAATAGATGAATAAAGAACAGGAAAAAGCGCAGGAACAAGAAAAAGAACAAGAAAAAGAGCAAGAAAAAAAGCAAGAAAAAAAGCAAGAAAATGAAACAGCTGACGCTGCGCAAGAGAAAACAGACGCGCCCGATACCAAAAATGATAATCAGAACGGCGAGATCGAGTCGCTGAAAAAAGCCCTTGCAGAGGAAAAAGAAAAGCTTCTGCGCACTGCCGCCGAGTATGCAAATTACCGTACAAGAACGGAGCGCGAAAAGGCTGCCGTGTATGCAAATGCGGTTTCCGATACAATCAGTGAAATATTGCCGATAGCAGACAATATAGACAGGGCGATTGAAGCGTCCGGGAATGCGCCGGAGGAATTTCGCAAAGGACTTGAAATGATATCGAATCAGATCGCAAAGAGTCTCGAAAAACTGAATATCACAGTGTTTGGCGAGGTGGGCGACCGGTTCGACCCGGAATTCCACAACGCAATATCGAGCATTGACAGCGACGAACTGGACAGCGATACAATCGCCGTTGTGTATCAGAAAGGCTACAAGATAGGCGATAAGATCATTCGTCACGCAATGGTTCAGACTGTTAATTGACGAAAATTAATAAATAAAGCTTATTATTAACTGCATTAAACAGTGATAATATATAAATATTAAAAAACAAAAAAGGAGCAATTATTATGTCAAAAGTTATAGGAATAGATCTTGGTACAACCAACTCATGTGTAGCAGTAATCGAGGGTGGCGAGCCGGTAGTTATCGCAAATGCTGAAGGCTCAAGAACAACACCGTCCGTTGTAGGTTTTTCGAAGACAGGCGAGCGTCTTGTAGGTCAGATTGCCAAGCGTCAGGCAGTGTCCAACCCGAAGAAAACGGTAAGCTCGATCAAGAGAGAAATGGGCACGAACTATAAAGTTAATATCGATGACAAGACATACACACCGGAGCAGATTTCTGCTATGATTCTTCAGAAGCTGAAGACAGACGCAGAAGCATATCTCGGCGAGAAGGTCACACAGGCTGTTATTACCGTTCCTGCATACTTTACGGACGCACAGCGTCAGGCAACAAAGAACGCAGGTCAGATCGCAGGTCTCGACGTAAAGAGAATCATCAACGAGCCTACGGCAGCGGCTTTGTCTTACGGTATCGATAAGGGCAACGAGCAGAAAGTAATGGTATACGACCTCGGCGGCGGTACTTTTGATGTATCTATCATCGAGATGGGCGACGGCACTCAGGAAGTAGTTGCAACGGCAGGTAACAACCGTCTCGGCGGCGATGACTTCGACCAGAGAATCATGGATTGGATGATCGAGGAGTTCAAGAAGGAAAACGGCGTTGCTATCGGCAATGACGCAACTACAAAGCAGCGCATTAAGGACGCAGCAGAAAAGGCAAAGATCGACCTTTCGGGCGTTCAGAGCACATCCATCAATATCCCGTTCATCTGGCAGGACGAGAACGGTCCCATGCACCTTGACCTCACACTCACAAGAGCAAAGTTTGACGAGCTGACAGCTGATCTTGTTGAAAAGACAATGGGTCCTGTAAAGCAGGCACTTTCTGACTCCGGATTCTCCATCAGCGAGATTGACAAGGTTCTTATGGTAGGCGGTTCTTCAAGAATACCGGCTGTTATTAACGCTGTAAAGAACTTTATCGGCAAAGAGCCGTTCAAGGGCATTAACCCTGATGAGTGCGTTGCTATTGGCGCGGCTATTCAGGCAGGCGTACTCGGTGGCGAAGTTGAGGGTCTTCTCCTTCTCGATGTTACACCGCTTTCACTCGGCGTAGAGACAATGGGCGGCATCATGACAAAGATTATCGAGAGAAACACAACTATCCCGACAAAGAAGAGCCAAATCTTCTCCACAGCAGCAGACAATCAGCCTTCCGTTGAGATCAACGTACTCCAGGGCGAGCGTGAGTTTGCAAGAGACAACAAGAAGCTCGGCGACTTCATTCTTTCGGGTATCCCGGCAGCACCCAGAGGCATTCCGCAGATTGAGGTAACATTCGACATTGACTCCAACGGTATTGTTAACGTATCTGCAAAAGACCTCGGTACAGGCAAGGAGCAGAAAGTAACGATTAAGTCCGACACAAACATGAGCAAAGAGGACATTGCGAAGGCTGTTGCAGAGGCAGAGAAGTATGCAGCAGAGGACAAGAAGCGCAAAGAGGTAGTTGACGAGAAGAACGCAGCAGAGAGCCTTGCATACTCCGCGGAGAAGCTTGTTAAGGAGAACGGAGACAAGATTGACGCATCTGACAAGAGCGAAGTAGAGGCAAAGGCAGCAGCACTCAGAGACGCACTCAAGAAGGACGATCTTGACAGCATCAAGTCGGCTAAGGACGCACTTGAGAAGTGTGTTCAGGGCGTATCGACAAAGCTGTATCAGGCAGCAGGCGCACAGCAGGCACAGACTGCACAGCCGACAGATATGCCGACAGATGACGGCAGCGCAGACTCAGGCAGCGACGGCAACGTATACGACGCCGACTTCAAAGACGTAGACTAAGCGGGCATGCGCCCGCGGGCAAGTTCCG
>CADCOF010000261.1 GCA_902802975.1 uncultured Ruminococcus sp.
ACAATTGACGAGCCTGTTACTCCCGTAACACCTGCTGAGACAACTGACGAGCCTGCGTCAGCAGATAATTCTGCACCGAAGACTCCTGCCGGTTCGGGTGCAGCTCTCAATAGTATCGAAGTTGTTTACGGCGACGTTGTTATTGCCGTATACAACAGTAAAAACGAGCTTACATCTTCCGTATCTGTAGTATTCAGCGAGGATACAGAGCCGATGATACCACCCGTAACAACACCGGACACACCTGTTACAACTCCTGATACGCCTGTAACAACACCGGACACACCTGTTACAACTCCCGATACTCCTGTTACAACTCCTGATACACCTATAGATATTGAGCCTGTAGCAACACCGGATACTCCTGTAACTACACCCGACACTCCTGTGACTACACCGGATACTCCTGTTACAACACCCGACACACCGGTGACAACACCGGACACACCGATTGCAACGCCTGACACACCGATTACAACACCCGATACTCCGGATCCGGTTGTTGTATATGCAACAGGCGATGTTGACAATGACGGTTACATCACAGCAGCCGATGCGCTTATGGCACTTCGTGCTTCTGCAAGATTCGTAACTCTTAACGATGCTCAGACAGCTGCAGCCGATGTAGACAAGGATGGATACATCACTTCCGGCGACGCGCTGAAGATTCTCAGAGTTTCAATCAAACTCGATACTTTTGCAGCTTAAAAATTAACCTGACGAGCAAAAACTTCCCCGCCTATACAGGCGATGAGTACTTCACGTGATATACAAGTTAAGCTATATTTGCATGCAGTAGCCTAACACAAAAAAGCGGACTCCTCTATTAGGGGTCCGCTTTTTCAGTGAACATTACACGCCGCCTTTACTTTTGATTTGGTTTGTGATATAATCAAAAGTGTTGTATCAACCTCTGTTCGGAGCATCACAAATCTATTACAAGGAGAACAGGAATATGAACACAAAAAACGATGAAGAAAACCTGGAGTATCTTTTCAGGGCAATCACTTCAATAAAAAATGTTGAGGAATGCCGCCGCTTTTTTGAAGATCTCTGCACAGTTCCGGAATTGAACGCAATGTCGCGCCGCCTGATGGTAGCCAAGCTGTTAAGCGAAAATGTCGTGTACAGTGAAATAGTAAGCAGAACAGGCACATCAACTGCAACTATAAGCAGAGTAAATCGTTCGATGAATTATAACGGCAACAGCGGTTATCCGATCATTTTTGAACGGCTGAGATCGGAAAAAAACAAAGATGAAATGGAGGATTAGCCAATGGCTTACGGCATTTTTGCCGATCATTATGACGCTCTCACATCAAATGTCGATTACAAAAGTAAAGCAGATTATATTTGCGAAATATTCGCGCGCCTTTCGCATTCTCCCGAAACAGCACTTGATCTTGCATGCGGTACAGGCTCTTTGACGCTCGAATTACATAAAAAAGGCATCGACATCTTCGGCGTGGACGCGTCTGCCGAAATGCTCACACAGGCTCAAAATAAATCGCTTGAATGCGGCGAAGACATATTGTTCGTTCGTCAGCGCATGGAGTCTCTGCAGCTGTGGGGCAGCATTGACACTTGCGTATGTACGCTCGACTCCCTCAGCCACCTTCAGGGGATACATCAGCTTGAGAAAACAATGGAACGTGTTTCGTATTATATGGAAAAAAACGGCGTTTTCGTGTTCGATGTAAATACTCCGTTTAAACATAAGCATATTCTCGGCGGCAATACATTTATTTATGATACGGACAGCGTTTACTTGGTATGGCAGAATACTTTTCGCGAAAGTGACTGTTCCGTAAAAATCGAGCTTGATTTTTTTATTCCCGAAAACGGCATTTATACTCGTGAAAGTGAAAGTTTTCGCGAATATGCTTATCCTGCGGATACAATAATTGATCTTCTTAATAAATACGGATTTTCGGTTGAAGCTATGTACGATGATTTTTCCTTCGAACCGCCAAATGATACTTCGCAGCGTATTACATTTGCTGCAAGAAAAATATAATATTTCAGTGAGGTAAATTTTATGGATAATAATGAAATATATGCACCTGAGGGCACAACACAAAAACCCGATCATCTTATACGCTGCATTACATCGGACGGCGCAGTAATGGCAATTGCCGCGGAAACAACAGGTATCGTACACATGGGAAAAAAACTGCACCACACGTCTAACGCAGCTACAGCGGCACTCGGGCGGCTGCTGACAGCGTCTTCGATAATGGGCGTAATGCTAAAACAGCACAACAGTGCTTTGACACTTCGCGTTAAAGGCGACGGTCCGCTGGGCGCAGTTGTTGCCGTTTCTGACAGCTACGGCAACTGCAGAGGCTACGTTGAAAACCCCGGTGTTGAGACCGAATATCACCCAAACGGTAAGATAAACGTTGGAAAAGCTGTGGGAAAAGACGGCGTTATAAACGTGCTGCGCGACTACGGAACAGGCAACCCGTATATAGGTGTTTGTCCGCTTGTGTCGGGCGAGATCGCAGAAGATATCACAAGCTACTATGCCGTTTCGGAACAGATACCTACAGTATGCGCGCTTGGCGTACTTGTCAACAAAGATGACGGCGAGGTCATGCTGGCGGGCGGTATTCTGATACAGCTTCTCCCTGGTGCCACAGACGAAACAATAACAAAGCTTGAGGAAAACATAAAGAAACTGGAGCCGGTAACAACAATGCTAGCCAAGGGCATGAGCCTTATGGATATAGTAAAAACTGCGCTTTCGGGATTTAACGTGGAACTGCTTGACGAACAGGATATAGCATATGTATGCAAATGCAGCCGTGAAAGAGTGATCAACGCTTTTATTAAGCTCTCCGATGACGATATCAGATCGCTTGCAGATGAAAAAGGATACGCCAGAGCGAATTGCCACTTCTGCAACAAGAATTATCGCTTTACAAAAGGACAGCTTGAAGAAATAATCGCTAACCGAAAGAAGAACAATGCGGACACATAATTTTCTGCTGCTGGGGCTCTGCCCCAGACCCCGCAAGCCTTTTGAAAAAGGCTTGGCGAAAACTTTATGATGTTATGTTAATGACATTACGTTCAGTAGGGGTATAAATCCCCACTGAACGTACAAAGCCTTAGGTTTTTAGTTATTCATGTTTCTATCTTTTCGCACGTCAGACGTTATAGATGAGCCCATGTTGTCAACTCCGTCGGCAACGTCCTCCCCCACTCTGCCGACCATGGAAGCAGCGTCATGAAGTACTCCCTTATCGTCACGATAACCCATCGAAGCATTTCTGGTATAGTCGGGGTCGTTTATCCTGCCGTCACGTGTATCACAGCCCGTCAGCGCACAGCCTGCGATCAACAGACAAAGTGCTGTTTTTATGATCTTCTTCATTGAGATCAACTCCTATTCTTGTTTCTTTACTTATTTACTTATTTCTACCGCACATTTGCGAAAAATACAAATGTGTGTCGTTTATTATTCCACATAACTTTTAAGAAATACGTTTTTAACACAACAAAAATAATTACCGTTTTTTTCTATAATTAATATTAACGCTGCATCGATATACATCTGTCTTTCGGAGATATTTTTATATGAATAATAAATATGAAATATTATCAAAATATTTTGGACACACATCATTTCGTCAGGGTCAGGAGGAGCTAATTGACAGCCTGCTGGACGGAAAAGACGTACTCGGCGTAATGCCCACAGGCGCGGGGAAATCTATGTGTTACCAGATACCCGCCATGATATTTCCGGGCGTAACATTTGTTATTTCGCCGCTCATTTCGCTGATGCACGATCAGGTTGTAACGCTTGTGCAGTCCGGAATTCCCGCGGCATATATCAACAGTTCGCTGACATATCCTCAATATTTGAAAGTGACAGACAGACTTAGGCGCGGTGAATACAAACTGGTGTATGTTGCGCCCGAAAGACTCGAACGCGAGGATTTTCTTAATATAGCAGCGTCGCTGTGCGTTCCGCTTATCGCAATTGACGAGGCTCACTGCGTGTCACAGTGGGGTCAGGATTTTCGCCCGGGCTACTTAAAAATTGCAGATTTTATCGAATCATTTCAGACTCGCCCTACGATAGGCGCATTTACGGCAACCGCCACGGACAATGTGCGCAGTGATATCATCAAGCTGCTTAAAATGAATAATCCGATAAGCATAACAACCGGATTCGACCGCCCGAATTTATTTTTTTCGGTAGCCGAACCGCCCTCAAAAGAAGCAAAGCTGCTGGCATTCATCAAGGAACGTCCGCTTTTGACCGGGATTGTATACTGCTCAACGAGAAACAACGTTGAGGAAGTCTGCGACATGCTAAACGAAAACGGCTGCCATGCAGTGCGGTATCACGCGGGTCTTTCGGAAGAGGAGCGGCGAAGAAATCAGGAAGCGTTTGTTTATGACCGCGTTCAGGTGATGGTTGCTACAAATGCGTTCGGAATGGGCATAGATAAATCTAACGTTTCATATGTGGTTCATTATAATATGCCAAAGGATCTTGAAAGTTATTATCAGGAAGCCGGACGTGCGGGACGAGACGGCGGCGAAGCCGAATGTCTGCTTTTGTACAGTCCGCATGACGTGCGAATAGCTAATTTTCTGATTGACAATTCCGACAGCCGTCAGGAGTATTCCCTGAAAGAACAGGAAGAATTAAGGCAGCGCGACAAAATAAGGCTGAAATACATGACGTATTACTGTACTACGCCCGATTGTCTGCGCGGGTACATGCTGCGCTATTTTGGCGAACGACGAACAGGCTCATGCGGAAAATGTTCGAATTGTCTGAGCAATTACACCGAGGAAGACATCACGGTTGACGCGCAAAAGATATTATCGTGCATTGTGAGAATGCGCAGAGGATACGGCGTAAAAATGGTTTGCGATGTATTGAGAGGAAACACCAACGAACGAATCAGGCAGATGGAGTTTGACAAGCTTTCCACATACGGACTTATGAAAGGATACTCCGAAAGCCGCGTGAGATCGATCATCGGGGCATTGATAACAAACGGAATACTGGCGCAGACAGACGGAGATTACCCGACGTTGACATTGACGCAAAAATCTGCGCAAGTACTCAAAGGCGAATTGACTGTAAAAACGAGGGTGATCAAGCGCAGCGAACGAAAAACCAAGACAAAAACAGCGGTAACGGAAAATCCTGATTTGTACGAAAAACTTCGCCAACTCAGAAAGACGATTGCAGACGCGGAGAGCGTACCGGCGTATGTGGTATTCTCCGACGCGGTTTTGAGAGATATCGCAGCAAATAAGCCCAAAAACAAAAAAGAATTCTCCGCCATAAACGGAGTGGGCTACAAAAAGCTTGAAAAATACAGCGACAGATTTATCGAAGAAATAATTAAATATGAATCAAATACATAGAAATAGCCGGTATATTCCGTATTGAGAATATACCGGCATTTGATTTTTGTGCATTTTTACTTTTTTGCTCATTTATAGTTATTTGATTAGAATATTCGGAGCTTTCAGTTGAAGGAATGTACATATCTCAGCCCATTCCTTAATTGATTTCGCGTTTTTTGTGACGGTACAAATGTCATATGTAACACCGTTGGCGTCAATTTTCAGATCCCATGACTCGGACGTATTGCCGTCATCATCTGTGGAAGTGGTGATCTTTACGTACATGGAACCTATCTCATTGTAAAATACGATCAAGCCTGTACCTTTGCCCATGATGCAGTATTCGCCAAGCAGAACTCTTCCGTCAAATTTCGTAACGCCCCGCTTAATATCGCTAAGAGCGTAATTAAGCAAGCCCTGCTGCTGAAAATATTTCAGTCGCTTTTTGAATCGCCTTCGCGGCACAACGATTACAGAATGATGAACAACCAACCAACCGATCAAAATAACTACTCCGGCAATAACAGCGGCAATTACCGGGTCTTCGATTGCCGCACCGTCTTCATCATCCGACAATAATACGGCAGCACCCAATACTTCAAGAATCGCACAAACAATTATAGAAAGCAAATAAAACTTCGTTCTGCTTGTCAAACAGTATTTTTTCAGCTGTTTCATAGGCTATTTCTCCTTAGAGAGATATTACTAAGTGTATTTTAACATAAATTCCGATAAAATTCAACATATTATTTGATTTTTTATTCAAAACTTCTCAAAAACCATACGTATGAAGGAAACTGAATATTTCTTCTTCTGTGTGATAACCTGTCATACGAGCCATAGGCTTTCCTTCATTAAACAAAATTAAGGTCGGAACCGATCTCACTTCGTATTTTTCACATATTTCCGGAAGGTCGTCAATATCCGCTCTGCACACATACACACCAACGTCCGAATCGGCGATATCTTCAATAATTGGCATCATCATCATACACGGACCGCACCAAAGTGCAAAAAAATCCAGTAATACAGGCTGTGTGTTATTGAGTACAACTCGCTCGAAATTTTTATCGGTAATTTCAAAATCCATAAGTGCTGCATCTCCTTAAAATTTAAACATATAAAAAGAGCCGCCTGCAAAAAGCACGACGACTCTGTAAGTATCAATTTATCAGTCGCTTGTGTACGGCAAAAGTGCAAGATGTCTTGCTCTCTTAATAGCAACTGTAAGTGCTCTCTGATGATGAGCACAAGTACCTGTTACACGTCTGGGAAGAATCTTTGCACGCTCAGACAAATAACGGCGAAGCTTACCAACGTCTTTGTAGTCGATGTTGGCTACGTTGCTCTCGCAAAATGCACAAACCTTTCTGCGACCTCTGCGACCGCCGCGGCGGTTATCTCTCTCAGGTCTGTCAGCCATTTTTATCGCTCCTTTTTATCAATATCATCATTTTGTTAAGATCATAATTAAGATCAGAATGGAAGATCCTCATCTATCGGAATCTCTGCAAAATCGTTTGTGTTACCGTTTGAGTACACTGACGGGTCGGGGGTCTGATTGATGGGAGCCTTCTGAGCCACAGGCGCAGGTGCGGGTGTGGGCGCAGAATACGCTCCGCCTTGATAAGCTGAACCGCTGTAGCTGCCGCCGCTTTCCTTTTTGCTGCCCGTAAAGCTTGCATTATTTACAACAACATCTGTTGTGTACACCTTAACGTTATCTTTATTTACATAAGAACCTGTTTGTATAGAACCCTCTATCGCAACCATCTGTCCTTTTGTAAAATAACGAGCAATAAATTCAGCAGTCTGACGCCATGCAACGCACGAAATAAAATCAGTCTTTTTCTCCTCTGTGTTCTTTGAAAAAACCCTGTCAACCGCTACAGTAAAGCGACAGTAAGAAAGACCCGAAGCAGTAGTTCTGAGTTCGGGGTCAGCTGTAAGTCTACCCATAAGTACTACAACATTAAGCATAATAATCCTCCTCAGGCCTCTGTCTTATCAAGCTTAACGGACTTTGCGCCATTCTCGTCTTTTTCATCTTTCTTGATGATAAGTGAACGGAGAACACCATCTGTGATCTTATATCTTCTGTCAAGCTCTGCAGGGAAATCAACATCACTTGTGAAGTTGAAGAGAACATAATAGCCTTCCGATTCCTTACGGATTTCGTAAGCAAGTACTCTTTTTCCCCAATCATCGACACTGTTCAATGTTGCGTGACGTTCGATAACGCCCTTAAAGTAATCTATTACCTTTTTCGCGCCCTCTTCGCCGAGCTTTGAAGAAACTACAAGCACAGACTCATAATCATACTGTAATTTTTCCATTTTTTAGCACCTCCTTCTGGACTCTGGCTCCGCTTCTCTCGGAGCAAGGAATACCCTACAAAACACAGGGTAACAAATGTTATTATAAACCATTCGAAGAGATTTGTCAAGAATTTTTTCAAATTTATTTATGAGACTTTACGATGAGCCGTTCGTCATCGCTGTAGTAATTCACACTTTGCACCATTCCCACACACAGCATCAAAGCCAATAACGAGGTACCGCCCGCGCTGAAGAAAGGAAGCGTCACCCCCACCACCGGCAAAAAGCCGAGAACCATTCCCAGGTTTATCGATATCTGAGAAAACAGCATTGCAAAAACGCCTATACATAAATATTGACCAAACTCATCCCGCGCAGCTGCCGATTTATAAAATATTCTGAACAGCATAAGGATAAAAAGGAGCAGCACGATACAGCAACCGATAAAGCCCAATTCTTCCCCGATAACGGTAAAAATAAAATCGTTTTCTTGTTCCGGTACTATTGCCATTTCCACTCGCTGCCCTTTATACAGCCCTTCTCCAAGATAACCGCCGGAGGAAATGGACAATTTGGCCTGATACTGCTGCCATCCGTACATAGCGTCACCGCTGTCTTTGTTAAACAAGACAAGGAATCTGTTGCGTTGGTCATCGTTCAAAATACTTGTCCATACAAAAGGAGCCGCCAATAATACGGCAAAAAACGCGGCGGTATAATATCTGAACTGAATGCCTGCAGCAAAAGTCATAATTATGAAAATCAGTGCAAATATCAATGCCGAACCGTCGTCGCCCTGCATATGAATCAGCAGCACCGGAAACACGCCGTGTAACCCAAGCAGCAATACATGTGGAAATGACCGGAGCTTATTATTTTGAGACAAATAACACAGATGAAATGACATAGTGACAATAAAACACATTTTAACAAGTTCACTCGGCTGCAGAGAATATCCGTTAACGTTTATCCATGCTGTATCATCTGTGCCTTCTACTTTTGTTCCGAATACAAAAACGAGTGCTATAAGCCCTATGCCCCCAACAGCGGCAAGCCACCATAGTTTTTTTATGTATTTATAATCCAGACAAGAAATAACAACGGAGCCAACCGCACCCAAAGCAAGCGCAATTGCCTGCGTCCGCAAATAGTTATAATCCCCCGCGCGCTGCATGCTTGAAATAATTACCAAACTATATATATTTATAATAATAATAAGCAGCCATAAAAATTTATCCGTATATTTATAATAATCACTTACTTTTTGTAGAACAGAATTCATATCAGCACTTCTTTTTTCAAAATTTAGACTATTTATATTATATAAAACATTTTTGTTATATTCAAGTGAAAAAACAAAAAATGTAATTATTTTACTATAAATGAGCAAAAAAGTAAAAATGAACAAAATTTCTTGCTAAACTTTTGATAGACGTATCAAAATTTGTTCATTCAGACTGTGCCAAAAGTTCTGAGCATGAACCCCTCCACCGCCTTACGGCGGTTGGGAACCGTCCCCGACGGCTGGGAGCCGT
>CADCOF010000262.1 GCA_902802975.1 uncultured Ruminococcus sp.
CAGCCCGAATTTACGCCTGTGGAGTTAGTAGGTTACGAGGACAATGAAGCAGGAAGCCCATTGGCTTTAGACAATGGGTAGTTCACTCTGCAGACATGAAATGGAGGTAATATTTCATGAGAAACAGAATGTTGAGTATCATTCTATCTTTCGTCATTATTCTTAGTGTTTTTACAAATGATCTGGTGGTATCGGCTGTAAATGACTCATCCGGTATTTCTGTTGGAGATTCTACAGAGCCTCAGGGAAATGAAGAGCCTGCAACTCCGGAAAATGACGATCCCGCTCAAGGCGGGGAACAGCCGGAAGAAGTTATGCCGACTGAGTTGATTGAAATCGTATACGATAATCTTCCACGGTATTATGGTCAGGAGCTGCCTGATTTTTCGGAGGTGGAAAACGGAAAACCAAAGTGGTATCACTTTGAAACCGTGACCGAAGATGGTATGATCGGGGTACAACTTGACGATGATACGCTAATAGGATTGTCCGCTTTTTACGGGGATAGGTATAAGATATACTGTGGTAATCAAGTTGGTATTATTCCTTCTCCCGATGAAAGCTATACATACAATATTGAGATAAAGAATGACGGATTCAACAGTGAAAATCCTATTGTATTTAATGGCAAAAAGTATGTACTCAACGGTGAATTGACAAAAACTGTTACTGTAACACCTTATGACCCGATAGGAATAGATTCTGCAAATGTTGGAGTTGCTTTGTATGGCAGAGACGGCAAACTCTTTATGAAAACAAAGAATGCCAATTATTATATCAGCCAGAGCAGTAATCTTGAAAAGTTTGATCACTATTTTGAGGTCAAAAAAAGAAATGGCGAAACGGGCAGTATTCCTTATTACTTCAGAAATATAAATAAATCAGATAGTGAATATTACGGCGCAGTGAGTATAGGCTATGTACTCGATGTTGATTATGACAGTTATGGCCCATATGTAGATGATTCTGCTGTTATCGATATTGGTAAGGATAGTTATCTCGGTTACAATATGTATAACAAGGGCTGTACGTTAAAAATTGTTGGTCATGCCTATTCGGAGACTGTTTCCTTTACTATATATAATAACGATGAAGTTTTATATACAGAACCTGTAGTTGTCAGCGAGACTTCCAATCAGGCTGACAAGCCGAATGAGTTTAGATTGGATGTACCAATAAACGTTAATACTACAATTGGAAATATATCTGTAGAGATGAATGATGGATATTATACCACACCTAAAACGCCGCTTAGTATTACCATCAATGAGATCAACATAGATGAAAAAGGATTAGTTGTAGAAAACAAGGCACCTAAGATAAGGAACCTTAGAATTGATGATGGTAAGGGCGAGTTCGCGGCAAATATCAGTGATGATACAAAGCTTTATTCGGTTGAATACAAAATAGATGATCTCAACTGGGATAATCAAAACAAAACTTGGCAGATTCCGAAAACCGGCGACAGTCCTAATAAGGGTTTCAGAACTTATTACGTGTACAGTGACGATGGTGACAGCTTCGATGGGGAATTCAGAGTGAATTTTACAGGAGCTGAATATGACGCTTCAAAAAATACATTTGATTATTATCAGACTTTGAACCATGACGGAAAAGCTTTTGAAACATACAATAAGGATTTTGAGGGTAATCATAAAATCACTATACGTGCAAAAGACATGGCAGGAAATGTGAAAGTATCGCAGTTAGAGCCGGAAAAGAAATACGATAAGCTTCCGCCGCGTGTTACAAACATTGTTTTCCGTTATGAGAAAAACGGAAAGTGGGTAGACTGCACAGAAAAAGATTTGCGCTGCTACAAGTACGGCAACTTTTCAAATCGAAATCTCAGACTTTGCATTTATGCAGAAGACGTTGCACAAGACGGTGCCGATGCTACAGGTATCAAAGAAGTAAAAGTATTCGCAAATGGTGAAGTTGAAGTAAACACTGAAATGGTAAAAGATACCAATAATGTGGATTATTATTATTGCGTCTTTGAAGAAGGTTTCGAGACTAATAAAATTTCGATTTGCCTGAGTGATAATTCAAATCACTGGGCGGAGAATACTTCGTTGTTGGATATTGTTAACGGGCTGAAAAAGGAAAATGTAAAACTTGGCGCGCTGCAGAATATGTCAACAAACGAATTCCTTATAAACGACACAGTGCCTTTTGCAGCGTTGTATAACAATGATGAATCAATAGTTGACATTGAAATTGATAAGGCTGAGGAGAGATGGTTTGGTCTTAACGAGGCGGCCGATGACCAAAATAAGATCAAGGCAGCGTTTGATGACAGCAGCAGCTCAAACGGTATAGCCGAGGTTGTATTAAAAGCAGAACATGACGGCAGCACGTTCAAGCTTATGCAGTTGGATTATACCACAGGCAGCAGTAAAGTAAACGAATCCACGGGTTATGTTTCTATCAAGGAATTGCTGTATGGAAATAAATGGTTTAAGGGACTGCCCGAAGGAAAAAATATTCTGACGCTGACAGTAACGGATAACTGCGGAAATATAAGAGTTGTAAACTCTGTTATCAATGTGGACTGGAATGCTCCTCAAATAGATGATTTCAGCTGCATAACGCCTCCGGACTATAAAAATAAAACGGAGATATGGTACAAAGATGAGACAGAGCCTGAAATCGAACTTGACATAACGGAAAGTCACGTCAAGGAAGTAAGGCTTATTGTAAATAACAGATACATCAAGGTGTATAAGCCCGATGATCTTGAGGTAGATGAAGAGACCGGGGCAATTGCAGTCAAATTGAATCTTGCTACGGACACAGACAGCAGCGGTTCACCATTCCTTCAGGATAATCAGATATACAATGTTCAGGCACAAGTTGTTGATATGAGTGGAAATGCGAGCAGCGTAATAAATGGCGGTAAAAATCAGTCGTTTGAACCTGTTATTTTGCATATAGACCACAATAATCCAAGCATAGATGATATCACAATTGAAAAAACATCAACGGCTGCTGAAAAGGTTCTGAGAATAGTAACTTTTGGTATTTTTTCAAATGATCGTTTCAGAATAACCATTTATCCGAGCGATACATCTGTAGACGGCGCAGAGAGCTTGATAAATAATGTTAAGGTCAGTGTAGATGGCGGACAGACTTTTGCCCTAATGACAAAGAATGGCGATGAGAGTAATTCTCCCTATATTTATGAAGTTCCTCAAAGCAGTGAAGTTTATGAAAAACTTAGCAGTGAGGAATTTTATGGAAATCTTGTATTCTGTGCAGAAGATAACGTTGGCAGAACAACATATGCCTTCAAAACTGACGGCGATTATACAATTAATGCTGTTAAGCCTGCAAATGAGAATGAAAAAAATCACAGCGGCGATGACAGCACAAAGTCTAATACTTTCCATGTAGAGGCTATAAAGCCCATAATCAAGGTCGATCTTCCTGATGCTGATGCAGTTGTCAAGGATGAGTCCGGCGATGAAAGATCATGGTACAGATACGACGAAACGCTTGACAGAAAATTCAAAGTGAGCGGTGTAGATAATGAGTCGGGCTTGTACTCACTTAAAATGATAATCAGATATAACGATGCGAAAGTTAAAAAAGAACACCAGTATGTTGATGTAATATTGGATTCGAAAGATCGTTATTCGCTTAGTTCTGTAGAATATACTCAAAATAAAAACAATACGTTTGTAAAAGAGTATTCCATTAACGAATTGTACAGAACAATGGCCGAAGTTGCTGACGGTGAATACAGAGTAGAGATCGTAGCAACGGACTTTGCCGGCAACCAGAGCAGCTATGAATTGAAATACAGCGTTGATGCGCGTAATCCAAGTATAGACAGGATAGATTTTTCTATTCCGAGCGCGGACGGTATTAAAGGTGAGGACGCATTCAAATTTATTGAAGAATGGGATTACGGTTATTACTTCAAACAATCGATGGAAGTCAAGGTGTCGATGAGCGATGTGGAGCCTTCCTCAGGTCTGAAAGTTTTGCGTTACCGCATGGATAGTTACGAGAATGGAAAGCTTACCGAAGAGGGCGAATATAATGAAGTTAGTATTTCGTCCAATGAAGCGACATTCGTTATTCCCGAAAACTATAAGGGACGTATTTTCCTTGATGTATTTGATAATGTTGGTAATCATCTTGAGAGAGAAATAACCCCGGAAGGCTGGGCGATTGATACACCCGAACGTCATGAAAAGGATAACCATATTTCAACGAGTTTCAGTGCGCCTGCCGGTTACAGCACAGGCAGCGGGCAGATGCTGTATGATCAAGGCGTTACAGTTACGGCTGTAGTAGAGGATAAAATATCCGGTATCAGAAGTGTTTCGTATAGTATGACTTCAGAGAAAGGCAATAATGAGGATCCGGTTGTTACGGTTGCTAACACAGGTCATAAAGTGGGCGACACCTTAGATAATGGCTGGAGAGTTGCAGAGACTGACCGAAATATTGTCACAAGATTGGAACGTGACTTTGACTTCAATTCGGATAACAATGATATTCAGATTAATTTAGGTATGGTAGACAGAGCGAATAACAGCTCAACGTACACGGCACCGTTGTTCAGTATTGATCAGACTGCGCCTACAATCACCGTAGCTTATGAGAACGCGGAAGGTAATGATAATTACTTCAGAAACAGCAGAACTATGGTGGTGACAGTCAAAGAACGAAATTTTGACGCGTCTAAGATTGATCTGGAGGTTAAAAACGCAATAGGCTCTGATGGGCGTGTATCTCTCCAATTTGGTTTGGAAAACAATACAAACGATACATATACAGCTAAATATACATTCACCGAGGGCGATTTTACGGTTGATATCACCGGTAAGGATATTTGTAACCACGACGCGTCGGTACAAGGGCTGGAAAACGACAAGGCGTTTTATGTTGATGCAACCGACCCGACAATTGATGTTAATTTGAGTGGATTTACAAAAAACCACAGATCCAATAAAACCATCACTGCAGATATGACTATTACAGAACATAATTTTAGTTCTGATAAGATCAATCTTAAAGTGTTCAAAGCTCCTGCAGGAACAGATATATCTTATTTGCCAAACGATGCTGAAAACTTCAATAAAGCAACCAACGGCATGACTGAATGCACATCAGAGATTGTTGAAAAACAGGAGTGGACAGAAAAGGATAAAAACAATACGGACATACACTCGCTGAGTATCAAATTTAACAAGGATTATGTGTATTATTTCATTCTGAGCGGAGAAGATAAGTCAGGCAGAAAACTCAAGGAATACAAATCAATAATGTTTGAGTATGATAACGTGATTCCTGTTTTGAAAACACCGGAAAACAAAGCAAGCATTATTTATACAGCAGAGGATACAAGTACAACTGTTCAGCCAATTGAGTTTTTTGATACAGGTTTCCAGAATATCGAGTACAAAGTTACTCATTACACAATGGTAAAAGACAATGAGAATCATGGTCAAAGAATGAATATTGAAGATGGACGCGCGGCAAACTGTGAGAAAAAATTACTTGCGATCGACGCTGATTTTTCGATTGATGGTATTTACGAAGTAAAGTGTGTGGCATATGACAAGACGGGCAATCGTAGTGAAGAGAC
>CADCOF010000263.1 GCA_902802975.1 uncultured Ruminococcus sp.
AGAGCATCACAAAGTTTTTCGCCAAGCCTTTTTTCAAAAAGGCTTGCCGCCGGAGGCATACCGAAAGCTTAAGTTGATGACATTGGTAAGAATGAAGCTCGACGGAACAAGGGAGCGGCGGCACGCCGCCGGCGGGCATGCCGCCTGTGAAAAGGGGTGAAAATTATTGAACGAATTATATGATCTTGCTTTTGATATGGTTGATTTTTTGAATGATGAAATGGACATAGAGGTGCAGTTCGGATATATGTCGGCATCTGCAGAGATACCGCTGAAAACGCCGAAAATATTTGTGTCTCCCATAGGTCAAAAGGACGAGCGTGTTGCTGTTGCCGCGTCCGTGTATACTCCGTCGTCATACGGCGGGAGCTTGTGCAGCGACTACGCGCAGAAGGTTTTTGATAATATCCGTCAGCCGTATTTTCCGGCGGGAGTTGACAGAAAGCTTCTTCAAGCTGAGATTGGGAAGATCGAATACAACTCAAGATTGGGCGCGTTTGTTTGTGTTGTTACAATCGTTACCGGAATATGCGGCGCGTATCCGTTTACCATAACCGAACCTACAGGAGAGTATTTCAGCGAGATATTCGGCAGCGCGGAAAAGTGCAGTATCGAAAGATGTTTCGGTGTTGAACGGTATTTCGAGATATTTGACGAAATGCCTATCGGTGTGACGAAAGAAGTCAATACGTATAATATAATTCTTGACCATGTAAAAATAGATTTGGGCGATCAAAACGAAGTGACTCAAACGGAGCTTATCGAGAAGCTGGGCGAGTGCGGCGAATTTCGGCTGACGGTCGATGGCGAGACGTTCGACAGATGTATATGCAAGTCGGCGAAAAGCAGCGGCGGGAGCGTTTGTGTAATTATTCACGGGTATGGTGAGCAGAGCGATGACGGCGAATCGATAGAGATTAACGTGCACTGATAGGGGAGTGATCAATTTTGAGTGACGCGCTTATGAGATTTGCGGGGGTGTATTTGTCGCATAATCCCCGCGAGCTGAAAATAGAGCGACGGAAAAATGTTTCGGCACGCGATTACACGCTTGACAGCAGAACGTTTTTGATAAGTGACGATGTGTCGTCCGTGTTGGGCAAGGGGGAGCTTTTCGGAGAAAACTGCATGTCAGATCTTGCAGTGCTGCAAACTTTGCGGAAGGACAATAAAATATCTATTCTTGCAATGCCGAATTTTGGCGCGCATCCTGCGGTGCTTACGAAGCTTTTGGTTATTGCGGGGAAAAAGACCGATCGCGTTGAGGTGGAGTTCGGGTTTCGATTGACGGACGCAAAAAAACACCCCGAGATAACATTCGAGGATACATATTACGCGCTGGCGGGTGAAAGCCTTTGGGAAGTATCGGAATATTACGGCGCGGATATAAATGAGCTTGTGCGGCTGAATCCGCAAATACCGGATATTCGTGATCTGCGCGCAGGCGAGGAGGTTAAGCTGAGATGAAATATTATGGCGATTATGGCTGCGGAGCCGAGATTTTGCCGCAGCCGGTAAGCGTTACAATGGAATGCGAGATAGGCGTACCGGCGGACAAATTGAATGTTGTTTTTTCGTGCGTTATACCGCAGCTTCGTATGATATATATGTGTGACGGAGATTTTAGCAGAGATAATATTATATTTATCGGATATGTTGACGTGCAGAAAACAGATATTTCTCAAAGCGGGATTACCGTTACGATAGAGGCGCGTTCTCCGGCAAGCTTGCCGTTGGACAGCGATTGCGAATCAGGGCAGTACACCGACCCGGCGTCGGATATAATGTTTGAGGAGCATTTGAAGGCGTTCGGAATAACAAACGGAAGTGAGATAACCTGCGCGGACGGAGCGCTGAATATTCCGAAAGGCGAGTCGCATTACGGAGCGGTTGAGAGATTTTGCACCACGCTGTGCAATACTACTCCGAGGATAGACAGTCTGGGCGTGTTTTTTGTTGACGCGTACCGCGATGACGAAAAGGAGATTATTTTCGAAAACGGCGCGGGTATTCCTTTTTCGAGAGTTGAGCATACAAAGAGAAGAAGCGCGCTTGTGTCGAGTGTGATTGTGAATTCGGGCGGCAGAGTGTGCGTTTGCACAGATGACAGTGCGGTGAATGACGGCATTGTGCGCGAGAGGCGGCTTGATCTCAGCTGTACGCTTACCGGAACGCTTGCGGACGCGGACAGGATAATCGAAAGCGGCAGGCAAAACAGCGAACAGGTGCGGTTGTGGTGCAGCGGATATCTCGGCGATATTTTGGGCATGAGAGCTAAGGTGCGCGGTTTGGGCAGTGTTGATATCAATGGTCAGCTGTATATTACGAGCGTAAAATACAATGAAAATAAAAATGAACAAATAACCATTGTAAATTTGAATTGTAAATAGAGGGGAATGAGTATATTAAACATGTGGAAAAGCAGCGACAAGAAAAGTGAGAGCGTGTTAACTGCGATTGTGGCGTACAGTGACGGCGTGGGTGTGCAGCTGTATGATACAAAAGGCGGTACGGCGGCTGTGCAGTATTTGCCGTATGGAGTTCAGAGTGTGCCGCCCGAGGGCGTGAAGGCGGCTGCGGCTGAGATAAACGGGCGAATATATATGCTTGGCGTTGAGGGCGTTTTGGACAAGCCGCTTGACCCCGGTGAGGTGGCGTTATTTTCGGCGGGCGGAGCGTCGATTGTGCTGAAAAACGACGGAAATGTGTACATCAACGGAAGACTTGTTGTGTGATAGGGGAGTGGCAATGCGTGGATTTAATGATTCAAAACGGCGATCATGTTACCGATGAAAACAATCAGCCGATAGAAATATTCAGCATAGAAGAGGCGGTGCAGCGCGCGGCGATAATTTTTTCAACGGCAAAGGGATTTTTCAGATATGACCGCGAGTTCGGGATAGATATCGCCGCAATCACGCCGGACAGCAGCCGCGAGAAAGTGACGCTGATCTGTGCGGAAGCACTTCAGGGCAGGGAAGATTTTATACTGACCGACGCGTCCATTGATAAACGCGGTAATGATTATTATTTGTGTTTTGAAGTGGAGTGGAACGATATGAGGGGGCTGGGGAGCGTTAGGCTGTTTTAGCTCAAAGCTTAAAGCTCAAAGCTTAAAGCTCAAAGCTCAAAGTTCAAAGCTTAAAGCTCAAAGTGGAAAGTGGAATTGCTTTAGTGCGAAAATTTGAGA
>CADCOF010000264.1 GCA_902802975.1 uncultured Ruminococcus sp.
GACTGTCTTTTTCAACGGTAATCTGCGAATCGGCTTCACCATTAAGCAAAATCTGGCCTTGACCGATCTGATTAACTTTGACATTTACAAGCTCGGTCACAGGCTCGGATGAAGTATCTGACGAAGGCTCGTCACTTTTGGAAACAATCGCGTTCGGTTCCGAAGATTCCGGACCTGCCCATACCGTTGCAGGCATCAAACTGACAAGCAGCATGATGGCAAGCAGCGTAGAACACACTCTGTAAAACGGCTTGGATTTCAAATCATTCATGTGTTTCTTTCTCCTCACTAAAATAATTATACCTATACTTCAATCTTCTTTTGAACAGACGTGTTCATTCCTCCGTCTGAAATCCGGCACTTTCAGACGAAATAATTCCACGTTTTGATGTATCGGATTTATAATTCTCTTCCACAAATCAGATACACACAATGCTATTCTCTGAGAAATCTGTACAGTATATTTATCATTTTCACCACTATGAAGAATGAACAACTCAAGTGATAAAAATAATATCCACATCAAAAAGACCAACGGCTGCACATAGCCAATGTTCGCAACTATCAATACTGCAATGATACACACTGTCGATGTCATTAGAAAACCGAACAATGCTGCTCTGCGATTACTCAACCAACTACTAATAATATGCCTTGCCAAAAAGACGTTGTCCTCCGACTTAATTTTTTTTCGAAGAATTATTGTCCTTACAAGATTCACAATCCCACAAAGTATTCCAAGCCAAAATAACACCGCCGCTATAACGACAATTGTACTTTGTACCTTGCTTTTGTCAGAATAATCAGTGAGCGGAACGAATAACAGCATTGTAAATGATACGGCAAATCCTAATGCAGACAATGCAAATGAAAGCAGGTGCTTTTTTTCATTTGGCATTCCCTTCCATTTCTGTAATATATTCATTTAATCCCCTCAATAAATTCTTTCATCCGTATGGATTTCCGTCATGCTCTTAACAATTCTAAAAGCGACTGGTTGAACAACCTCTTCTAATTGAGCAGTAACACCATTCAAAACGGTTGTTCCCATATTTTCATTTGCCGATATTTCCTTAGCATCATTTCCAACACCAAGAACAGTTGTTCCAGGTAAAGGTGTTCCGCTATTCGGAATTATCATATTATTACTTGGATTCTCGTTTTTCTTAAAACCGGAAGTGTTGATTTCAGCGGCATTTTTACTAATTGTTTCGGTTAGCTCTAAAGCTTTATCAGACAAGACAGTTGCTTTTTGAGGATTATTTCCACTTGTAATACTATTTTCCTGACTGTCACTTACGTCACCGTGTTTGCTGTCCAACCGTTTAGATATAGACGAGAAAGGAGCAAATGTCTTACTTTTTCTTAATGCTGAACTAACTTTGCTTGTTAGCTTTCCTCTTTCAAGATTCACTCTACTAGAGCGATGCAGCTTTTCTCCGCCAGAAGCGTTATTTTCCCGAATAGCCTGCACTTCGCGTGCAACTGTTCGTCCTGTCAAATCCCCAATAACAGAAATAATATCCAGTTTCAAAAAGATAAAAACAGCCGCAATTAACGCTACCGCAGAAAGGGAAAAACCAATTATCGCTATGATATACCATGTTTGCGCACTCAAATGACTCACCTACCCTCTGAAAGCCTTACTGATGGCTTCTTTTGCAATTGGCATTCCTGACTCGATCTCCCGCATAAGGCTGATTTTTTCCTTGCTGACACCCTGTTCTTCACCCTCATCAAGACTCCTACCCGAGCCAAGTAACTGTTCTTTTAATGTATTGTAGCCATCTTGCACACGCTTCAACAAGTCATTCATATCATTTTGTTTAATGTTTTCCCTTTTGAATTTATAGGCATAAGCTCCGATCGAATTGATGGAAATCCTGTAAATCTGCAATCTGACCATCTCTGAATCATCGCCGTTACTCCCCTCTTCCTCCAGCATTTCAACAAGGGAGTTAATACTGTTCCAGTTTTCTTCATATAATCCTTTATCGGATTTTCCTTCCATATCAATCAGCGTTATCTCATTATGAAATTTTCCGATATTATAATAGGCCATTGCCTGATTATAATAATACGCAGATGAACCTCCGCACTCCATAGCATCATTAAACCACTTTGAAGAAAACTTCGCGCAGGTCATCCAGTTTTCAATCTGATTCTTATCACCCGCATAGTAAGTCCAATATAACACACCGATTTCATAAGCCAATTCTCCATACACGGCTTTACTTGCAGCATCATTTTCAAATGAGGATCTCTTCACTTTTTTGAGCAGCAATTCTTCTTCTTTACTGGTGAACAACTGATCAGCCTTAAA
>CADCOF010000265.1 GCA_902802975.1 uncultured Ruminococcus sp.
AAAAAGTTTTTTGCGCAGCTTTTTTTCAAAAAAGCTGCCGAGGGTGTGGGGCGAGCAGCCCCACAAAATAGCTAAAGTTTTCTAAAAAAAGGAGTAAAAAAGTTGAAACTTGATCACATAGACAACGGAAGTGAGTTCGATTTCGGAAAAGTGTCGAATGATTACGCCTTGTACCGTGATATATATCCCAAAAGCATGTATGACAAGCTTGTACAATTCGGAATAGGAAAACAATCTCAGCGTATACTTGATCTCGGCAGCGGAACAGCAGTACTGCCTGTGAATATGGCACATAACGGAGCAGTGTTTACGGCAACAGATATTTCGGAAAATCAAATACAATTTGGAAGAAAGACAGCTGCCGAAAGAGGTATAGACAATATTGATTTCAAAGTCTGTTCCGCGGAGGATACGGGATTTGAGGATAACACATTTGATGCAGTTACAGCAGTTCAGTGCTTTCAATATTTTGACGCAGAAAAAGCGGCAAACGAGATTTTTCGCATATTAAAACCGCAAGGTTTATTCTGCAAAATCTTCATGGACTGGCTGTCATATGAAGATGAGATTGTATCGGAAACTGAACGCCTTGTACTCAAATATAATCCCGATTGGAGCGGCAGCGGTTTCGAGAAATTCAGATACTCATATCCTGAATGGGCTGACAGAAAATTCGATATTGACACTATTCATTCGTACAACGCCACTCTCGAATTTTCGAAAGATTCGTGGATAGGACGAATAAGGAGCTGCCGTGGTGTGGGTGCAAGCTTACCTCATGATATGGTGGCAAAATTGGAAAAGGAGCTGCGAGGGCAGCTTGACAAATACAGCGAACCTCTTCACATAATGCACCAAATACATATTGAGATTTATAGATCATGTAAAAATATTCTATTGAGTTAGTAGTTGTTAGTTGTTAGATTCAAACCGGATTAGCTGCAAACTACCAACTCCGCTTTGAGTAATTATTTATGTCGTCTACTATAACTATACTGCTCAGGAAGAGACCGGGGGTGATCGGGTATGAAATATAATATTCCCGATAGGGTGATGCACGATATAATTCATTTTGCGAAAAAAAACGGCGTTACAAAGGTCATACTTTTTGGTTCGCGGGCAAGGGGCACGCACACTGAAAGAAGCGACATTGACCTTGCAATAAGTGGGGGCGATTATCTTGATTTTTGTTACGATGTTCGGCAAGAGACGCACACACTGTTGATGTTTGATGTTGTTAACCTTGACCGAAAGATTACCGACGAGCTGAAAAAAGAGATAGACAGAGACGGGGTTGTGATTTATGGATAAGCTTGATAATTTTACAAGGTGTTTGAATGTGTTAAAGAGTGCTGATTTCGCACACGCCGATGAGGACGATATATACAGAACGGGCATTATAGGGCAATTCAATTTGACCTTTGAACTTGCATGGAAAGCGTTACAGGCTGTTTTGCGGGCACACGGCGCGGAAGGCGCGGGAACAGGTTCTCCGAGGGAAATATTACAGATTGGTTATAAGGTCGGCTTTGTGGACGATCAAGCTGTGTGGATTGCAATACTGAAAAAAAGGAATATATCTGTTCATATATACGATGAAGAGCAGATAGACGAGCTGCTTTTGATGATACGCGACAGCTTTATTCCGGCGTTTGAGAAGCTTGAAAAGACTTTAAGGGCAAAGCTGGCAGCTATTGGCAATGAGATTTAAATATTTGTAACAATGTGCTTGGTCTCAATAACATAAAAAACGATAAACACCATTTACCCCAATATAAAAAGTCACTCTTAATTATCTGTATTCGATAATCAGGAGTGACTATTTTTAAAAGTTCTGTTTTAAACAAGCATAGACAAAGCCGTTGTGGACGGTTCCCAACGGCAGGTGAGACGGTGGCACGCCGTAGGCGCGACGGAAGGAGTATTGTCTTAAGTTAATGACATTGGAGCGAGGAGCCTACACCTCTGAGTGAAGCGTAGACGGGGGAGTATGTCACTTTTTTCTGAATGAATTTAAATATTCTTTCATACGGTTGCCTATCATGTTTTTTCTTGATCTATCCTCACTTTTGGAGATACTTCCTCCAAATTTAGTTATTCTGGATAGAAGATACTTCTGAGATATACTCAGTCCATCTGCGATAGAGCGTGCTTTTTCACGCGTTTCTTCTTCATAATCACTGATACGCTTTTTTATGTTGGACGGCGTAGACGCCACCACCTGATACACGGATTCGCCTTTCTCAATAAATTCACGATTGGCATTTTCTATTTTCTCAAGCAAAGATGACAGGCTTGCCTGAGTCAAAGCATAATCTGCACCAAAAATCATCATCAAGATGAGCGCCAAGGTTTCAAATGCTACAGAAGGCACTATGTTAATGATTAACGACATTATTGGAAATACATATTTTACAAGCGTTATTCCCATAAGACCAAAAAAGATACTTGCAGGCACACATATTCTGCCATTGATATTTAACGGGAATTTACTGTAATCCCACCAGCGTGCATTGAACAATGTTTCAAGTCCCCATGATGTTACAAACTCTATAATTGCACTTCCAAACATACAGATAAAGAAAAGCTTTAACGTTGTCATTTCAGCACTGACAAATATAGGAACATTGTTGACCAAAAAATAAAGGAACATTATACAAAAGCCGTAGATAGGGCAGATGGGACCGAAAAGAAACCCTCTGTTCTGAAAGCATTTATCTTCAAACGGAATATAAACCATTTCCCACAGCCATCCAAGAAAACTGTAGATCATGAAGAAAACAACTATCTGAGAAATGCTCATAAATCAATTCCCTTTTGATGCGTTTGTAAAAACATTCATAGCTATGGCGCGCAGTTTTTCAGTGTCACTGCCTGTGAGTTTTCCACCATTTTTCAGTATTTCAAAGATTTCCGGTGCTTGTTTTATGCAAGCGTCTGCAGCCTGTGAACAAGCGAACTTCCTGACAGCGGGCGGCATTTTATTCAGTATCTCTTTCGGTACAAGCGACATAATGGCATTTGCAGCGTTATCGTTATCATTACCGGAGTTTTGAAGTATGTTCTGACCCATGTTAACAATAGATTCAAGATTCATTTTGGAATTCTCCCTTCTGAAAAAAGTCAATTATTATGAAATTAATGTACATTTATATTTAACCACAAATGGTTCAAAAAGTCAATCAAAATAAGTCACGTATTTATTATTTCAGAATAAAGAACAATACATTTTATTATTCCAAATAAGCGGTTTATTGATTATAACTAAAAACACGACCGCGAAATTAGCAAGCCGTGTTTTTACATTATCAATTACTGAGCGTTATTCTTAATCTTTGTTTTCTTCAGATGGGAAGAAATCCTTTGAACTCTTCACAAATGCGATAAGATTATTTACCGTATCAATTGCTTCTTCGTCACTGTTGCCAACGCCTGTGAAATAAATCTTGATCTTTGGTTCTGTGCCGGAAGGACGAACAATGACTGCGTTACCATTTTCAAGGAAGAACGACAGAACATTTGACTTTGGCAAGTCTATTTTCTTTTCTTCGTTGGTAACAAAGTTCTTGTCAAACTGCAGGAGATAATCGGCATGTCGGATAATCTTGAATCCCGCAATAGTGTCAGTTTTCATATTGCGAAGGCTATCCATGATTGTCTTCATTGTTTCCATGCCCGATTCGCCCTTAAAATCAAAGCTTTCTGTTACATTCTTGTAGTAACCGTATTTCGAGTAAAGTCCGTCGAGTATGCTTGAGAGAGATTCTCCTTTTTTCTTGTAGTAAGCTGCCATTTCGCAAATGAGCATCGAAGCTACAACGGCGTCTTTATCACGCACATAAGTGCCGGCGAGATATCCATAGCTTTCCTCAAAGCCGAAAACATACCTGTACTCTTGATTTTTCTCCTCCAAACGAAGGATTTGCTCTCCAATGTACTTAAAACCTGTGAGTACGTTACGAACTTCAACACCGTAGTTTGCAGCTACTCTGTCAACAAGTACGCTTGTAACGATTGTTTTTACCATAACAGGATCAGCCGGCAGCGTGCCAAGTTCAATTCGGCTATTAAGTATATAATCGGTCAGCATAATGCCTGTTTCATTTCCGGTAAGCAAACGGTATCCGTTACCCTCGGGCACAGCTATTCCCACGCGATCACTGTCAGGGTCGGTAGCAAGAAGCAGATCGGGCTTTACTTCGTAACAAAGCTTTAAGCCTTCTTCAAGAGCGTCTCTTCTTTCGGGATTGGGATAAGGACAAGTCGGGAAGTTTCCGTCGGGTTTCTCCTGACTTTTTACGATGTGAACATCTTTAACACCGATCCTGTCGAGAATTTTTCGAACAAGCTTATTGCCTGCACCGTTAAGTGGAGTGTAAGCAACTCTGAGTTCCGCACCCTCGCATATACCTTTGCGGATAGATTGCTTTTCAACCTCCGAAAGATATGATTCATAGAATGTGTCGGAAATGAACTCGATAATGCCTTCACTTAAAGCCTTGTCAAAATCAACAAGTTTTACATCGTCAAAGCAGTCTATTTTCTGTATCTCACTGTACACCTCATTTGCCGCCGTGTCTGTCATCTGACATCCGTCAGAACCGTAACACTTGTAGCCGTTGTAGATTGCGGGGTTATGACTCGCAGTGACCATAATGCCCGCCTGACTCTTATGATATCTTACGGCATAGGACACAACAGGCGTTGGCTGAAGTTCTGTTGAAAGGTACACTTTAATACCGTTTGCAGCCAATACACGCGCTGCTTCATTCGCAAAAAGATCAGATTTAATTCTTGAATCATATGAGATTGAAACCGACGCATTGTCATAGTGATTAAGAAGGTAGTTCGCAAGTCCCTGAGTGGCAACTCGAACAGTGTATATATTCATTCTGTTCGTACCTGCACCGATCTCACCTCTAAGTCCGGCTGTTCCGAATTCAAGGCTTCGGTAGAAACGGTCTCTTATATTTTTTTCGTCGTTTTCAATGCTCTTGAGTTCCTCAATGAGGCTGCTGTCATCAACGGCCTTTTCAATCCATCTTTCATATAACGATTTGATTACTGAATCCATAAAACACATCTCCCTTTGATTTTATCATGCAGGGAACCCACCCATGCACGATCACATACCTGCTTTCCAGTATATACACACTTGACGCTGTATGTGCATTGAAGCTGCAAAAACAAAACAAAATGGCAGCTCGATACAGGAATATAATATCACAATATTAGTAAAATTTCAATTGCTTTTTAGAAAATTAATGAAATTTATCGGTTCTTCGTGAGATAACTGTAACAAAGTGATATTTTACCGCATATTATTATCATAAGTGAGATTTATAGTAAACGTCATTTAAAATATTTTATTAAGAGAATTTGTGAGTGTGGAGTTTTGAGAGTTGAGAGTTGAGTTTGGGGTGTACGCAAAAAATATTTACTCACAACAAAATCTAAAGTATCAAGCAGAAGCTTTATCGGGAAAGAACCCCCCGCAAACAAAATAACTCCACTCTCAACACTCCACACTGAAAAAAGTGTTAAAGAACATTTTTTACAATGATCACCGATATTATACTTGTATATTTTCAAATTTTGATGTACAATAATAATGGAATTTTTTCGTGGTCAAATGATGCCTATTTTTACTTAATCGGAGGATTATGTTGTGAGAAATGAAGAAAATAAATCTATGTCCATAAATGAGAACGATGTGAATTTATCACCCGAGCCGGCTGAAAAAGAGATACTTCCCCGAAAGCGAAAAATTATCAAAAATAATCAGTTGACTGTAAGCGTGTGTATTGTGTGCGCTGCATTCATGACTTGGTTTGTTTGGCGTGTAATGTTCAATCCGCTTTTTGATGGCGCATGGCATATGAAATACAATGGTTCGTACATCGAAACTTATGATACGGCAGAGGAAGGTCTGGATAAAGACCCTTCGGCTACGAGTGATATTGCAGAGCGAGAAATCAAGTTTTCTCAGAATCTTACGTATGAATTTCTCGACGATGGCGTATGCAGAGTTACTCTCGGTTCTATGTCTGTGGAAGGAACTTACGATTACGGAGTAACCGAACAGTACGGAAGAGTGCTGTCTGCAAGCGTTGTTTATGAGTATTCTCCTATTTTTTACGGCATATATAAAATTAAAACACAAGGAAATATCTTTACCGGGCGCAGTATGAATCTTGAGGAAATACCATCAGAATACGAGACCGAAAACAACCTTTTGGGAACTCCGGAAAATATTACGCTTGTCAGGGGAAAAGGAGAACTGGAGCTGGAGCAGATTGAGGATCCGGAATATGACGAGCGGCTTTACGGCAGTTGGCACGATGATGGCTCAAACGTTACATTTGAATTCACCGAAGACGGTCATATGATCAGATCAACTTCTGATGGAGTTTCTATGGATCATATATACACCATTACCGAGGATAATGTAATATTTGCGAAATATGTGGTTGATAGGGAAGAGTCGTATGAAATCAGATATGAATTCAAAAATGGCACTCTGTATTTAAACGACACCGAAATGCGAAAGCTGTAACCTGTACGGATAAATGGAGCAATGATTTATGGATATGATGATCAGCGAGATTAATTGTTATGAGAACAAGAACAAACCCGGACAGTTGGTAGATAGGCTGCTTTCAAGCTATTGCGAGTTTGAGCACATCTGCCGCGTTGATAAACTGAATATGGTGAACAAAGGCGTACTTATCGAAATTGTAGAAGAACTGAGAAAATTGCTTTTTCCCGGATTTTTCGATAATAACAAGCTTCGTTCCGAATATGCCAGATTTCTGGTGGGGGAGAAGCTTGAGTATGTTCAGTATCACCTGAAAAAGCAAATAGCGAAAGCACTGGACAATGTAAAGGGCGATTACGAAACGCGGGAAGATGTAATTCGAAAGGCTGATGAAATAACATACCAATTTTTGGAGACGCTGCCAAAAATCAGAGAATATATTGCAACTGACGTTACAGCGGCATATAACGGAGACCCTGCGGCGTTTTCTACCGATGAAATCGTGTTTTGCTACCCCGGAATGCTTGCAATATCTGTCTACAGAATCGCACACGAACTATATAAACTTGGCGTACCGATGATACCAAGAATTATGACAGAGTATGCGCACAGTGTCACCGGAATCGATATTCACCCGGGAGCAGAAATAGACAAATACTTTTTTATTGATCACGGAACCGGTGTGGTTATTGGCGAGACAACTATCATAGGAAAGAACGCAAAAATATACCAGGGCGTAACGCTTGGCGCACTTTCCACAAGAAAAGGTCAGCAGCTGAAAGGTACAAAACGTCATCCTACTCTTGGAGACAATGTGACGATCTATTCCGGTACTTCGGTGCTGGGCGGCGAGACCGTTATCGGTGACGGAGTTACAATTGGAGGCAATGCATTTATTGTAAGCTCGGTATCAAAGGGAACAAAGGTCAGTGTTAAGAATCCCGAGTTGGAATTCATCGGTCCGGAGGATTCTCAGTGAGTCGAAAAAGATTAATATATTTATTATCATTAATTTTGATAATTTCAGTTTTTGCCCTGCTTTGCGGATGCAGCATGAAGCTGTCTGTCGATGATGATGAGAATGAGTCAGCTGTAACGGAAATTACGGAATCGGGGAATAATTCGAAATCGGCAAGAAATCCTCATGCGTATATTTTTCAGTATATGGACTGTGACGAACTGAATACATGCTGCAGCAGTATCAAGTCAATACTTGAAAATGAAAATGTTAATGTTTCCGTAACTGTCGGCCGCGGAGTCGATGGGGTATCAACTTTAACCGATACAGCCGGAGACCTTGCAATTAACGGTGGGGCAGACATTGTTATCACAATCGGTTCGCCCTGCGCAGAGGCAGTTTGTCCGCTCTTTACGACGTCCGGCAGAACTCCTGTTGTATTTTGCGCGGTGACTGACCCTGTAGGTCTTGGCATTGTTGACAATATGAAGTCACCCACAGGAAACTGTACCGGCACGGCAGCCGCTTTCAGTGTGAAAGAAAGATTTGCGATGATTTGCGCGTCACAGCCCGGACTCACCAAACTCGGTGTAATTTGCAGTGCTTCCGAGCAAAATTGCGAAAGCCAATTGGATATTCTGCGTAAAGAGTGTGAGAGAAAAAATATAGAGATTGTCGAAATGACAACAGATATTCCCTCGGAAATTGCTGCTATGGCAAAAGACTTGATGGATAATTCAAACGCAGTTTTGATTCTTCAGGATAATATGATGCTGAAAAACTCGTGGCCTGTAATAAGTCAAAGCATTGGCAGCATAGTACCTGTTTATGGAGTCACAATATCTCAGATAAAAGATGGCTGTGCAGCCGGGTACTGCTATGATTTTTCCGCAATGGGAAAAACAGCGGGCGAGCAGGCTCTTAAGCTTTTACACGGTGAGACTGTTCAGAATGTACCAATAGTGGAATATAAGGATTGTACCCTGTATTATAATGAAAAAAGAATGACTGACTTATATTTGGCTTTTGCACCTGATTACCAAAAAATAGCCAAGCCTTTGACTCAATAAGTTTTTCGATAAACAACTTGATTCTTGACACATATAGTGAACGTCATTGAAAAAATCCTATTAAGAATATTTATGAGTGTGGAGTTTTGAGAGTTGAGAGTTGAGATTGGAGTGTACGCAAGAATATTTACTAACAACAAAAACTAAAGTATCAAACAGAAATTTTATCGGGGAAGAAAGTTCCGTAAACAAAATAACTCCACTCTCCACTCTCAACACTCCACAATGAAAAAGCGTTTAGGAAAAGATTTATGTCGTTCACTATAATTTTGGAGAGTGGAATTATATGATGTTAATTTAAAAGAAGGAGAGTAGAAAATGACGATCAGAGAATCAGCTGAAGATTATCTGGAGACTATACTTATTCTGAATAACAGACTGGGCGATGTACGCTCTATAGACATAGCTGCCGAGCTGGGCTTTTCAAAACCCAGTGTAAGTATAGCAATGAAAAATCTGCGTGAAAACGGATATATCAGCGTGGACAGTAAAGGCTACATTACACTCCTTGAACCGGGAAGAGAAATAGCCGAAAAAATATATGAACGCCACACGTTCCTCTCAACGTGGTTTATGGAACTTGGTATAGATCCCAAAACAGCAGTAGAGGATGCCTGTCGAATGGAACACATAATCAGCGAAGAGACATTTTGCGCAATAAAAAAACATGTTAAGCGTCTGAAAAAAGAAAAGTAGTGTTTTCGGAGATTGTTATGAGTTATTCAATATACGAAATACTTGCATACTTTCTTATTTATTCATTTGCCGGTTGGTGCATTGAAGTTATATATCATGCTGTGGTTAAAGGGAAATTTATTAACCGCGGATTTGAAATAGGACCGATTTGCCCGATCTATGGTTTTGGTGCCATATCTGTGATTGTATTTTTAGAGCCTCTGAAAAACAACTGGATATTTTTGTTTGGTGCCTCAATCGTTTTTACAACAACACTGGAGTTTATCGCAGGCTTTTTACTGGAAAAATTGTTCCACGAAAAATGGTGGGACTATTCAAAAGAGCCGTATAATATAAAAGGTTACGTCTGCCCGAGGTTTTCGATTATGTGGGGCTTGGCGTGCGTGATGATGGTCGATGTTATTCATCCCACCAACGCTGCCTTTGTTGACATGATTCCTGTGCCGTTGGGGGGAATAATAGAATTTGTGATGTATTGTATGTGTGCCGCAGACCTTACAGTTACTCTTATCAATGTAATGCATATTCGCAAAAGCCTTAAAGCTATTGATCAGATTGAACGCAGGCTTTCAGATTTGTCTGTGTCTATAGGCACAAATCTCAGCGATGGCACGCTTGCCATTATGGACAAGTCAGAGCAGCTCAGGCAAGAGCTTAACAGCAAGCAATCAGAGCTTGATGAGGCTATAGAGTTGGCTAGATGGGTAAGAGAAGACGAGAAAGCCAAGCAGGACGCAATGCGCCGCAGAGAGTATGCGGAGCTTAAGGCAAAACTTGAGGAAAGCACGGAAAAGCTCATATCTCAAAGTTACCGCTTACGTGCAGCATTTCCTAATTTGAACAGCGGTAAATATGAACATTTGTTCAAATAACAATTAGACGGAGGTCATATTTTTGTCAGATTTAAGAAGTGAGATCAATAAAAGACGAACATTTGCAATTATATCTCATCCCGATGCCGGTAAAACTACGTTAACAGAGAAGCTTCTTCTCTACGGCGGAGCTATTAATTCGGCAGGTGCGGTAAAAGGAAAACATTCTTCCAAGCATGCTGTGTCGGACTGGATGGAAATTGAAAAGCAGAGAGGAATCTCCGTTACTTCATCAGTTCTGCAGTTTACGTATAACGGATGCTGCATTAATATTCTCGATACTCCCGGTCACCAGGATTTTTCAGAGGATACATATAGAACGCTTATGGCGGCTGATTCCGCGGTTATGGTAATAGATGGTTCAAAGGGCGTTGAGAACCAGACAAAGAAGCTGTTTAAGGTTTGCGTGATGAGACATATACCAATCATTACATTCATAAACAAAATGGACAGAGACGCCCAAAGTCCGTTTGATCTGCTCGAAGATATAGAAACCGTTCTCGGAATAAATACATGTCCTATCAATTGGCCTATCGGAAGTGGAAAAGAGTTTAAGGGTGTATATGATCGTAAAAGCAAAAAAGTGCTTGCGTTTACGGCAGCCATGAACGGTCAGAAGGAAGTAGAAAAAACAGAGATCGCGCTCGATTCTCCGGAGTTCGATGAACTTGTCGGAGAATATTATAAAAATGATTTGCTTGATGAAATAGAATTGCTTGACGGTGCGGGAGATAATTTTGATCTTAATGAGGTTCGAAACGGAAGACTTACACCGGTTTTCTTTGGTTCAGCACTTACTAACTTTGGAGTTGAACCCTTTTTGGAGGAGTTTTTGAACATTACAACACCACCTCTTCCGCGAGAGTTGGATAACGGTGTGATCGATCCTGTAAAAGATGATTTTTCAGCGTTTGTTTTTAAAATACAAGCAAATATGAACAAAGCACATCGCGATAGAGTCGCTTTTATGAGAATTTGCTCAGGTAAATTCGAAAAAAGTATGGAAGTCTATCATGTTCAGGGCGGAAAGAAACTGCGCTTGTCTCAGCCTCAGCAGCTCATGGCACAGGATAGGGCAATTGTAGATGAGGCATATGCCGGAGATATTATCGGCGTATTTGATCCGGGTATATTCTCTATCGGAGATACAGTTTGTGCGCCCGGAATGAATATTCAGTATAAGGGTATACCTACGTTTGCTCCGGAACATTTTGCAAAAATTCGTCAGAAAGACACCATGAAAAGAAAGCAATTTGTTAAAGGAACAACCCAAATAGCCCAGGAAGGCGCAATACAGATGTTCCAGGAGCTCGGCGGCGGTATGGAGGAGATTATAGTAGGCGTTGTCGGAACGCTTCAATTTGATGTTCTGAAATATCGTTTGGAAAGCGAGTATAATGTAGATATCATTATGGAAACACTCCCTTATCAATTTATTCGTTGGATAACAAATGCGGTGATCGACCCGAAAACACTCGATCTTGCGTCGGATACAAAAAGGATTCAGGATTTAAAGGGCAACTATCTTCTTCTTTTTACCAGTCAATGGAGTATCAACTGGGCACTTGAGCATAATAAGGGTTTAATGCTTGCAGAATTTGGCAGTAAATAAACGGAGTTGTTAGTTGGCAGCTATTAGCTAATCTGATCTGATCTAAATCTAATAACTACCAACTCAATATGATATTTACTATATATTGCTGCACATTCTTGGAGCAAAGAATCGGACAATAAGCGTTCAAAATAATCACAACAGTAACCGCCCTACGGAGTTTATTCCATAAGGCGGTTTTTAGCTGTAAGTAGCAACAGGATTTTCTGAATCGAGAGTAGGCAGCATACTCTCTTTACTCTTTATTTTCTTTATTTCTTTGTCCGGTCTCCGGTGGCGGCCATGCGGCCGCAGGCAGATTCCGTCCGAGTTTATCATAAGCGAAAGATAGCTCCGCATAGATAGTTCTTTCGGTGCGGTGGTTCTTAGGTGTCGGGGGTGATGGTGACGACTTAAAAGTAAAATAGAGAAATAAAATGCGTTCGATAGAGAATTTTTATATTCTGCTATAAATAAGCAAATTTTGAATTGTTCGTCATTT
>CADCOF010000266.1 GCA_902802975.1 uncultured Ruminococcus sp.
GATATCATAGCTTTCATATTTATCCATGTTCTTATGATACTTCATTTTCTCTTTTTGTGCAAGATTTATTTTTCAAACAAGGCCTAATCAAAAGTAGTAAAAAAGTAGTAAATTCTCACCACATCACCATAAAAAACGGCTTGTAATGCGGATTTTTGACGTTGTTTCAAAATTCCACACAAATTCCAAATACATTCCGCGGTGATTCCGCAAAAGAGTCGTACAATATGTACAACAAAAGATTTAGGAGGCGTTTTCAATGAAAGTTAAGAAAGCTATAAAAGAAAACGATACATTTAAGAAGGAATTCTGTGATACGTTGAATAAGCTGTATCAGGAAAACGCGGGACTTTCGGCACTAAAATATTTTCTCGACGTTTCATATAGATGGGCAAATATAAACAGCGAAACAGGAAATAAACCGAAAGTTGTAATGCTTACTGCAGCAGTTCCCGAAGAGCTTGTGATCGCAGCAGGCGCACAGCCATATTGGATAATCGGCGGAAGTCTCGGGTCAACTGCCTGGTCGGACGATGTTGTACCGCGTGATACAGATCCGGTCAGCCGTTCAATACTGGGCTATATCAACCGACCACACGGCGCAGACTACTCCGATTCATTGTTCATCATTCCGCTTGTAAACGACAGCATGCGAAAAATTGCATATGAACTGAAAATGCAGGGGCGCAAAATCTGTCTCATCGATATTCCTCCGCATCATAATCACACTTCACTCAATGGCATAATTGCCGGCATGAGGGCGTTATCAGCTGCAGTTTCGGAGCATTTGGGCACTCGTGCAACAAGAAAGTCAACTGTATCTGCTATGAAACAAGTGTCAAACGCGCGACGTTCGCTGCGCAGATTCCTGGAGGTATCGCGTGAACGCACCGATATTATTACAGAACCGGCAAGAGTATTTGTGCAGGACTCATACTACATGACAAATTCCATAGATGAGTGGACAGCGAATATTCAAGCTCTTACAAAAGAGATCGAGAGTAAACCTGTACGTCACACGGTCAATAATAATTATCCAAAAGTTATGCTTCTGGGTTCTCCGGTATTTTTTCCGAATTATAAAATACCGTTCCTTATTCAGGATACAAAACTTTCAATCTGCGACGCAGTTGATTATACGTCGCTCAAAACATTTATGACTTATGATAAAAAATCCATGATCGGAAATCTCAATAAACTCATAAAAAACATAGCGGCAAAATGGAACACATACGATGCGTCTCCAGCATATATCCAAAACGATGTTTTGCATAAATACGTTTCCTGGCTGCTTCAAAAAGGAGACATTGAAGGAGTTGTATATCACATTCTTAAAGGTCAGATTGAGTATGACTTCGAACTGGAACACTTTGAAAAAACACTTGGTGAGTATGGTATTCCGATATTCAGACTTGAAACAGATTATCAGTATCAAGACGTTGAACAACTTCGCATTCGCATGGAGGCATTCTGTGAAATGCTTGTTCAAAGCAGATATAGGGAGGTTAAGATTGCGTCATGAAAACAAAAAGAATTATTTATACATCCATTGCCTGCGTGATAATAGCTGCTCTCGCATACTTTGCATGGGTATTCCCTTTTTATGAGTTTTCGACAAACGATTACGAAACAAGCCTAGAAAAACTTTTATCTGTCGAGTACCTGAAAACTTTGGTTCCGCTGTTTATTATCATATCTCTCGCCACAGTAGGTATAGTGCTTGTCGCAATTGTAAGAAAAGCTCTTGCAAAGGCAGATGTAAAATACTCCCGCTTCGCAGAACGCCGCGCTGGCAGACCATATGGACAAACACCTAAACGCAGACCTGTAGTATTTATGATTGTAAGATGGATTATTATGATCGTGTTCTCCGTTATGATGATCTGGGGCGGGCTGATCTTCGGCCTTAAAATGTCGTCGATAAGCATTCCGGTTCTTTCATGTCCGTGGAACACCGAACAGATGACAGAATCAAGCTGCTATTATCTTTCACATCTGAACGAGCTTTTTGAACTGCCGCTGAAAAGCATCGCATTATTCTTTATCACCACAATCGGTTCGGCATTGCTGCTCGGGCGCGTTATATGCGGATTCCTCTGCCCTATGGGTCTTATCCAGGACATTATGGACAAGATACGTCAAAAAACAAAAATAGAGGGAATAAAGCTGAATGATAAAATGTACGAGGCATTGTATCCCATAAAATGGTTTATGGTATTGGTGTTTATCGGGCTGTGCTTTGCCGGAGGCAATTTTTGCAATTTCTGCCCTGCGGTTGCGGTATCTCCGATACTTGCAGGAATAAGCACAAGTCTTTATGTCAGCGGCTTTATGATGGTGCTGATTATGATGGGCAGTTTCTTTAAACGCAGAGCGTTCTGCACAATATGCCCGCTTGGAACTTTGATAGGATTTACACATAAAATATCGCCGTTTCGAATCACAAAAGATTGCCAATCATGCACAGAATGCGGCGCATGCTACGAAGCGTGCCCGATGGGAATAAAAACCATGTATACCGAACGCGGAAAAGCAGACGTTACACATCAAAACTGCATTATGTGCGGCGAATGTGTGAGATGCTGCCCCGAGGATAATGCGCTGTCAATTACGTGCGCAGGAAAGAAAATATACACTTCTTCGCGAAAAGATATTATGTCGGGATACAAACACACAAATGAGGGGCGAGAAAAATGACTGCACAAACAAGAGCAAATTCACTGAAAGAAAGACAAGACAAACGTTTCATAAATAAAGAAACGCAGACAGCTGCGAAGTATCTGCGCAGATTGGAAGAACTGCCGGGCGCGCCAAGCGGCATGGAACCGTTTTATGATATTCTTGAGCATATATACGTTGATATGAGTCACATCGAAGCAGCACAGAATCAAAAACTGATCGGTACGTACTGCGTAATGACTCCACCGGAGATAATTTATGCAGCAGGCGCGGTGCCGGTAAAACTGTGCAGCGGTAATTATACGGCATTCTCAATCGGAGACAGCGTAACTCCCAGGGACGCATGTCCGCTTGTCAAAGCAGTTGCCGGATTCAAGCAGACCGGGCTTATGCCTTTGTACGAAGACTGCTCGATGATGGTGATCCCGATTACATGCGACTGCAAGAAGAAAATAGCCGGTATGCTATCCGAAAAATGTGATGTAGTGACACTGCATATTCCGGCAACGAGAGATGATGACAACATAGATATTTTTGTTAATCAGCTGTATTATCTGATGGAGAAGCTCGAAGACGTCACAGGAAACAGAATCACATATGAAAGCTTGTCGGAGGGATTTCGAAAAGTCGGGTACGCGCAGTACAAATTGTCGGAGTTCATCAGATTAAAAAGAGAAACTCCGTATCTGATAAGAGGCAGCCACTATATGGCGATAATGAATGCGTCTTCATACATGCCAGCCGACAAATGGGGAGACGCGCTGCACAAAGTAAATGAATCGCTGAAAGAAGGCAAGACAGTTACATCTAAAAAGCTGCCGAGAATACTTTTGACCGGTTCGCCGATCGTATTTCCGAACATGAAAATACCACTGCTGATAGAAGAGATGGGCGGCATTGTAGCCGCAGATGAAACGTGCATGGGCGAACGAGGAATGTGGGACCCGCCTGTAATAACAGACAACAGCTTCGACGGCATGATAAGAGCATTGGCAAATCGTTCGCTCAGGCCCTGCCCCTGCCCCACATTTGCGGATAATTCACAACGGCTGTATAGACTAAAGCAGCTTATCAAAGATAATAATATACAAGGCGTGATATATCATGTGCTGCGAGGCTGCCTTGTGTACGATTTTGAATACAAGAAGATAGAAGAAGAGCTTGGCAAACTCGGTATACCTGTTATCAGACTTGAAAGCGACTACAACGAAGAGGATATCGAACAACTCAGAATACGCATTGAGGCGTTTATTGAACTGATCAAACTCAAACAGGTTCCGGAGAAGCGCAAAACCGAGCGCAAGGGCTTTTAGGAGGGAATATTATGGGAAAATATTATATCGGACTTGACGGTGGATCAACATATTTAAAAGCGGCACTGATCGGCAACGGGCGTGTTGTGGATACAATGGTTCGAAATACGGGTATCGACAATGACGGCACAGCACGAAAAATAGCAAGAGAGTTGTGTATGAGAAATTCACTGACTCCGTCGGACATTGGGTATATTATGGCAACAGGCTACAGCAGAAAGGTTCTGGAGATTGCAGATGATGATATTTCCGAGATCACGGCTCACGCATATGGAGTGAGACTCACCGCCCCGAAAGAATGTCATCCTGATATGATAATCGATATCGGCGGTCAGGATTCAAAGATAATTTATCTTGACAGCAATTACATTGTAAAAAACTTTGGTATGAATGACAAATGCGCTGCGGGAACAGGCAAATTTATGGAAGTTATCGCACAGATACTCGAAACAACTATAGATAAAGTCGGTGAACTGTCGCTTCAGGCAACGAATCCGTGTGACATTAACAGCACCTGCGTAGTATTTGCGCAGTCGGAAGTAATATCACTAGTTGCAAGAAAATACAATCGCTGCGATATACTCGCGGGAATGCACCAGTCAATGGCAAAAAGAATCGTAAAAATGATCAAAAAATCCGAAAAATGCGACAACATATTAATGACAGGCGGCGGTGCGCTTAACATCGGTTTGCACCGCGCTTTTGAAGAAGAGCTTATGCGTGATGTTTTTGTTGCGGAATATCCGCAGTTCAACGGTGCAATCGGCGCAGCATTGATTGCAAGCGAAAGAGGGTAAGTAATATGGGGTTCACAGTATTTCTTGAAAGTCTGACGGCTGCGGCGTCTGTCGGAATGGGCTGCGGTACCTGCTGCGGCTCCGGTATCAGCACTGCGCTGTACGGCTATTTGACAACACACATGAAAAATATGAAACAATCATTCAGAGCGTTTCTTGAGTTTTTCCTCGGAAAATTTATTGCAGTGATCGCACTATGCGTTGCTGCCTCTTTGATCGGCAAAAATATTATTGACGATTCAGGAAAAATATTCGGAGTAAAAACAGCATTAATCGTTGATGCAGCAATGCTTATTATGGGAATATGGCTGCTTATTGAATGGATAAAAGAACGCCACGGGCATAAATGCTGCAAAAGCTGCACAGGATGTTCATCTAATGAACCAAAAAAAGAAGACAATAAAACAACTTCTCATGCAGCACTCATCGGAATGGGTATCGGCTACGGTGCGTCACCGTGTGCGCCAATGATAATTATGACAGGATATGCAGCGTCACTTCCGATAGGATATGCGGCTGTATTTGGCGCAGTATTCGCCGCAGTAAGCACAATTTCGCCGCTGCTGTTCATGCTTCTTATATCTGGTATTATAGCCGGAAAAATGTACAAAGAGATACCGCAGTACCTCACATGGTTCAAACTTGTATGCTACATTATGATGATAGGAATATTTCTAATCGGCTTGCTTCAGGAGGTTGGCGTCTTATGAGAAGAAAGAGTATAATAACATTCATTGGCATTTATATAGCCTTGTGTATAACATACGGATTTATCAGCAGCAAGGTAACTCCTCAGGTCGCAGAAGCGGAAAACACATCTCAAGCCACTGTTTCGGTTGAAGAAAAAACATCATCTGCTTTTGAATCCGATATCGATACAGTAAAAAGCGAAAGCGACGAGAAAACAGATATCGATAAAAATACAAATAACAGCAGCAATGCAAACTCAGTTGTTGATAAATATAACGATAATAATAGTGATACAGACATGAATATCGATAAATACACCAATAATAATGATACAGATACAAGTACAGACGTAGGTATTGATATAACTGTCAATATTGAGACCGATTCTGAAACTAATGATTATAATGATTATGACGAAATCGAACCGGAAGAGGATATCAATATATTCGACAACAACGAAAACGAAATAAATGCTGACATTGAAGAAAATACATCAATAGAATATAACGAACAACTCGAAGAGACGGAACAAGATTCAGATGAGCAAATCGAATCCGAGCAGGAACCGGAACCCGAAATTCCCACACTCGAAGAATTCCTAAAGAATCTTAGATGCAGCGGGTGCAGACATAATTGTTTACTGCTCTCTCCAAGATGTATGAACGGAGCAAGAAAAGCGTCACAAGCAGGGAGTGAGTATTACTCTATGTATTCGGTTAATTGAAATCGAGTAGAAAGCTGCCTACTAGACCTTGTTTGAAAAATAAATCTTGCACAAAAAGCGAAAATCATGTATCATAAGAACATGGATAAATATAAAAGCTATGATATCACAGACGAACAGTGGAAAGTGATTGAACCACTAATGCCGCCGGAATATACGGGAAAGAAAGGACGTCCCAGAA
>CADCOF010000267.1 GCA_902802975.1 uncultured Ruminococcus sp.
CGCATTGCGCATTTCGAATTGCGAATTGAATCCCGCATTGCGCATTTCAAATTGCGAATTGAATTCCGCATTGTGCATTTCGAATTGCGAATTGAACTCCACACTCATAAATGTCCTTAATAGGATTTTTTCAATGACGTTCACTATAATTGTATTATTGTGGTAATCAAACTTCTATCGCTATACTTGTGCTTTTTTGTCTCATTTCGTCTTTCCTCCCCCTCTGTCTGTCGCCATGCGGCGGCGTGCCGCTGCTCCCAATTCCGTGCGGCGTGCCGCCGCGCAAGTGCAACTTTTTCGTGAGGCTACGTCTAAGCAAAAGTTTAGCAAGAAATTTTTTGCATTTTTACTTTTTGCTCATTTATAGTATATTATATATTATTTCCCACCAAATTACAAGTACTATTTTTGCGTGGCGCATGCCCGCCTCGCTTACGCTTTCTCATTAACACTAATTCCAAAACGCGGCGATGACTACCGTTAAGAATTACAGTCCGACGGAACTGCCCGCGGGCGCATGCCCGCCGACGGAACTGGGAGCGGCGGCACGCCGCACGGAACTGCCTGCGGGCGCATGCCCGCCGCTTTGAATTGACATCATTATGCCAAGCTTTGCGTGGAACCACGTTAAGCCGCCCTGAAAATAGACGGCATATGGTTCCTTTAGCGGTCCGTCTGCCGATAGTTCTATGCTTGACCCCTGCACAAATGCACCTGCCGCCATAATCACATCGCTGTCATACCCCGGCATAGGCCACGGTTCTGGCGTAACATAGCTGTCAACAGGCGCGGCAGCCTGTATCCCGCGGCAAAATGCAATCAGCCGCTCGGGTGAGCCAAGTTCTACCGCTTGTATAATGTCGAATCGCTCTTCTGTCGCATTCGGAATGCACTTAAACCCAAGCTTTTCGTAACACATTCCCGCAAAAACCGCACCTTTCAGTGCGCCAGAAACAACCGTCGGTGCCATGAATAACCCCTGATAAAATGACGGCATCAAGCCGAGGTTCGCGCCTACCTCCTGCCCCAAGCCCGGCGCGCTCAGTCTATACGCACAGTTCTCCACACATTCCTTTTTTCCGCAAATATAACCACCTATAGGCGCAAGTCCGCCGCCGGGATTTTTTATCAGCGAACCTACAATCATATCTGCGCCAACATCTGTCGGCTCGATCTTTTGTACAAATTCTCCGTAGCAGTTATCCACCATACAAATTATATCACTGCGTATGCCTTTGATAAACGCAATCAATTCTCCTATACGCTCCACCGATAACGTCGGGCGCGTCTGATATCCTTTTGAACGCTGAATCGTAACAAGCTTCACTGTATCGTCAATCGCACTGCGTATGCCGTCATAGTCAAACGAACCATCTTCTTTCAAATCCACCTGGCGATAGTTTATGCCGTACTCTTTGAGAGAACAGCGCGACGGACGTATTCCAATCACCTCTTCAAGCGTATCATACGGTTTCCCAACAGGTGAAAGCAGCGTATCTCCCGGTCTGAGATTTGCCGAAAGTGCTACCGCAAGCGCATGTGTTCCGCACGTAATCTGAGGACGAACAAGCGCGGCCTCCGCCGAAAACACCTCCGCATAAACACGCTCCAGATTATCGCGCCCCACGTCATCGTAGCCGTAACCCGTAGTTGCAGCAAAGCATGTCGCATTGACTCTATGTTTCTGCATGGCATGTATCACTTTCAGCTGGTTATACTCCGCCACCTCATCAATTTTCTGAAATCGCGGTTCAAGTTCTTTCAACACGCCGCTGCAAAAATCTATCACTTCATCGCTTATGCCAAATTTTTTATAAATTGAATTATCCATGCTATTCCCCTGATTAGTTTTGTTTTTGCACTATTTTGTATTCGTCACCAAAATGAAAATACGGACAGCTTCTGAAATTTCCGTTGATGAATCTGTACATCTCATCTTCATCGAGATCCATGTCGCATTCATAGCACTCCGTTTCATCATTGTAGCTGTAGTTTACACAATAATCGCAGTTTGATTTTTTTTCGCTAGTTTTCGACATGCTATAACCCTTTCATTGTAAAATAATATATGAAATAATGAAAATTCGGAGACCGCAAAAAATGCGTCTCCGAATTCCCAAGTTAGAATAAAGGAGGTGTAAGTCAAAACAGCCTATCAAAGCTCCTCAAGAGTAGCATTGATGTCTGTAGGAAGTTCATCCTTCGATGCCGAAATAAGAAGTGTAACAGCTGTGTTCGCCTCAGCAGAAAGCTCGTTGAGCTTATCTACAAACTTCTTAAGCTCGTCCTTGTTATCGCCTGCAATCTTAAATGTTGAATCAACAAAAATATCTGTGATATCATAGTTACCTGCGCACATACCGCCCAAGAAACCGTAAAGCGCATCATAGCCCTTGATCTTGAAAGCATCCGCATCAACAAGACGAGCCTTATATGTGAGATCATACGTAAGCTTTGCGCCTTTTTCAATAACAACAACATTGCCGTTTGAGGTCTTTACAGTTGCATTAGCCTCTTCGATAAGTCTCTTTGTCTTGCCTGAACCCTTTTTGCCGATAAGTAATGTTACCATGACAATTACTTCCTTTCTGTATATAAATTACCAACAATCACAATATAAATTATTATCCCAGTCTTGCTTCAAGAGCTTTCTTTGCGTCCTCATAACCGGGCTTGCCGAGAAGTGCAAACATATTCTTCTTGTAACTCTCAACTCCGGGCTGATTGAACGGATTAACGCCAAGCAGATAACCGCTGACAGCGCACGCCTTCTCAAAGAAATAGATGAGATATCCCAACTCTTCCTCGTTCATTTCAGGAACACTCAAGACAATATTCGGAACGCCGCCGTCATTATGCGCCAAAACCGTGCCCTGGAACGCCTTCTCGTTTACATAGCTCATACCTTTGCCTGAAAGGAAATTGAGTCCGTCAACATTTTCGGGATCTGTGCCGATCGTAATCTCACGCTTCGGCTTTTCGAATGTTACAACTGTCTCAAAGAGGTTTCTTCTGCCCTCCTGAATATACTGACCCATCGAATGAAGGTCTGTGGAGAATGTAACAGACGCGGGGAAAATACCCTTGTTGTCCTTGCCCTCACTCTCACCGAACAGCTGCTTATACCACTCGCTCATCATTGTGAATGACGGCTCGTATGATACGAGAATTTCTGTTGTGTAACCCTTTGCATAAAGTGCATTTCTGATAGCCGCGTAAGTATAGCAGTCGTTTGCTGCAAGATCAGGGTTGTTAAACTCAGCCTGAGCCTTAGCTGCACCTGCCATAAGCGCGTCAAGGTCTGCGCCCGCAACGGCGATAGGCAGCAAGCCAACAGCCGTCAAAACCGAATAGCGTCCGCCAACGTCATCGGGTACAACGAATGTTTCGTAGCCTTCTTTGTCTGCAAGCTGCTTGAGCGTGCCTTTCTCCTTATCTGTTGTACAGAAAATACGCTCCTTCGCGCCTTCCTTACCGTACTTCTCTTCGAGAAGTTCTCTGAATACACGGAAAGCGATAGCCGGCTCAGTGGTAGTGCCCGACTTGGAGATCATATTGATAGAAATGTCCTTGCCTTCGCAAATCTCAAGAAGCTCCGCCAATGCAGTTGAACTGATGGAATTGCCCGTATAGTAGATGTCGGGTGTATCCTTTTTGAGCGCGTTATAATTCGGCGATTTCAAAAATTCGATAGCGGCTCTTGCGCCGAGATACGATCCGCCGATACCGATTACAATAAACACCTCGGAATTTTTCTTGATTCTCTCCGCGGCAGCTTTAATTCGGGCAAACTCGTCCTTATCGTAATCTGTGGGAAGAGTCAGCCAACCTATAAAATCATTGCCGGCACCAGTACCGTCAGTAAGCTCCTCGTGTGCTGTCTTAACTCTGGAAGCAAGATTTGCAAGCTCCTCATCGTTAAGGAATCCGGTCAGATATTTTTTGTTTAATTTAGTAGACATAGTAAGTTCCTCCTTGAAAGGCGATATCATCTGCCTGCTGTCATGGCAGCTATCAAGCGCATAAAAAAACCGCCTCACATACATTGTACAATAATCAAGAAAATTTTTCAAGTAGTTTACTCATTTTTTTTAATTATTTAGAGGCTGTTTTCCAACAAAAAACGGAAAAATCACAAAAAGCACCGGTTTATTTGGAACAAAGCGGTGCTTTTGAGGTATAGCAATTACATTACAGTCCAATCCAAACCGCCTGACCGATTTTGCTGTTTGAGCTTAAGCCCACGCTTGCACGAAGAACCGAAAGCGCGTCTGCAGATGTCATAGAGCCGTCTTTATCGATATCGCCCAATGATTTCTGCGTTTCAGTAAGAGTGGTCATTCCCGCGCTGGCACGAAGAATAGTAAGCGCGTCGGCTGATGTGATGGTTTTGTCTGCGTCCATATCACCGAAAATACATAGTGAAAGCGGTTCCGGATCCGAAGTTCCTTCTTCCGGAAGTGTTGAATTGAAATGTATCCTTGCGGAAGTCAAATTAGTATTGCCCGGTGCAATTGCAATATTTTTCCACTGCTCCTGTGTACCGGTGAAATACACGTCCTTGAGTTTGCTGCAGCTTGCAAAAGCGTTTGTACCAATACCTTGTAATGTTTTGGGAAGCTCGATTTTTTCAAGTTCAGTCCATCCTGAATATGCGTTATCGACCATAGCCACTCTGCTGCTGGAAAAAACAGTTTGTTTTGGAACGGCAGATTTCACACCCGACTTTTTGAAACCCAACGTATACCAATATCTTCCATAAGTATCACCGGGAGTATAATATGGATTTGCTACTTTTTTTGTTTGCAGCGACGCCGTATCACCAAAAACTGCCTTTGTGAGCTTGCAATCAAGAGTCTGCTCCGATGTTTTTGAATTGTAGACTATCAACGACACCTCATGCCCTTCGGGCAGCTCAAATTCATATGACTCATACAAACCGTCATTTCTTTTTGTTCCGCTCAGTTTATTTCTGCTTCCCCATGTGTTCTGATCTGTCCAGCCTTTATTTGTTGCAAACTTACCGTCAGTTTCGTCCCAGATATAAAACAAAACATCTTTAATTTCAGTAACGTCATTCCAGCCGCTTGGATCAAACAAAATGGTACCCTTGGCAGCTGCCTCGGATTCTTCAACATCAACCTCTGCAGCCTGTGCCGTTATCGGCATTGCCGAACCAACAATAAGTGCTGCAGCGATAAAAGAACAAACTATCTTTCTATTCATAAATAACACTCCTGTGAGATATAGTAAACGACATAAATCTTTTCCTAAACGCTTTTTTTTAGTGTGGAGTTGTTTTGCTAATTCGGAATGCGGAATTCAATTCGCAATTCGCAATTCGAAATGCGTAATTAATGCTCGATC
>CADCOF010000268.1 GCA_902802975.1 uncultured Ruminococcus sp.
GTGAAAAAGTTTATATTAGCAAATAGTTTAAGCGCGAACCGGGAGCGGCGGCACGCCGCCTACATGGAGGTGGGGACGGTGATTTTGAACATTTCGAGTACGTTTTTTATTACGGAACGAACAGCAATGCACAAATTAAGGCGTGCCTGCATGAGTGGTTCGTCTTCGCCTTTTACTCTGCACGAATTGTAGAATTTGTGAAAAAGCGTCGCAAGCTGCGTCACGTACTTCGTGATCTTCGTCGGGTCGTAACTCTTTGCCGACAAAATTATCTCCTGTGTGTATGACGCAAGATGCTCAATAAGCTCTTTTTCTTCCGGCGCAGTCAGCAGCTGCAGTTCCTCATCTGTGCATTTGCGCGGAGAAATACCGTCTGCCTCAAGAGCTCGTACAATGCTGCATATTCTCGCATGCGCATATTGAACATAGTATACCGGGTTCTGATTGTCCTGTGTTACCGCAAGATCAAGATCAAAATCCATCATTGAATTTGCCTCTCTCGTGTTGAACAGAAAACGCGCGGAGTCAACTGGAACTTCATCAAGCAAGTCGCCAAGCTGAATCGCTTTTCCGGTGCGCTTGCTCATTCGAACAACTTCGCCGTCGCGCATCAGGCGCACAAGCTGCATCAGCACAATGTCAAGCTTGCTGCCGTCATAGCCGATCGCGTTCATTGCACCTTTCATTCTCGCAACGTGTCCGTGATGATCTGCACCCCAAACATTTATAAGTGTGGTGAATCCTCTGTCAAACTTATTTTTATGATAAGCTATATCTGCCGCAAAATATGTCGGGTTTCCGTTTGCACGAATGAGAACGTCATCTTTCAGCTCCAAACGCTCGATTTCTTCGTCAGTCTTGCCCTGCGCTTTAAGAAGCGACCACACAACATCTTTGTTTTTGTACCATACAGCACCGTCTTTTTCGTATGTAAGTCCCTTTTCAGTCAGCAAATCGACAACGGCTTTGACCTCTCCGCTTTTGTGCAGTTCGCTTTCCATGAACCATTTATCATATTCAATGCGGTATTTTTTCATGTCGGACTGCATTTTTGCGATGTTTCGAGGCAAAGCAAAATCAACAAGCGCGCGTTTGCGTTCGTCCTCGTCAGCGTCAATAAGCGACGTGCCGTTTTCATATATAAACAAAGCTGCGGCGTCTTTAATGTCTTCGCCTTGATAACCGTCTTCCGGAAATTCTACAGCGTCCTCGCCCTTGACAGCTTGAATAAAACGCGCATTGAGCGAATTCGCAAATTTTTCTATCTGATTGCCGGCGTCATTTACATAAAATTCGCGCCACACGTTGTAGCCCGCTTTATCGAGAACCGCCGCAAGGCAGTCGCCCAGCGCTCCGCCTCTGGCGTTGCCCATGTGCATGGGACCTGTTGGATTTGCCGAAACGAATTCAACCATGACTTTTTGACCGCAGCCGAAATTACTTTTTCCGAAATCGCTGCCTTTTTCTTCAACTTCACGCAGAATATCCGAATAATAATCCGGCGAAAAGAAAAAGTTGATGAATCCCGGTCCTGCAATTTCACACGATTTTATATATGTGTCCGAAAGATCGATATTAGAAGTAATAGCCTCGGCAATTTTTCGAGGTGCCGTGCGGAATGCTCGCGCGCTAACCATTGCGGCATTTGTCGCAAGATCACCGTTTTTTTTGTCTGCGGGAACCTCAATCGCAAAATCCGGAATGACCGCGTTTGCAAGTTCGCCGTTTGCCATAGCTTTTTCCAGTGCCGCATTGACAGCTGCCTTAATTCCTTCGGCAGCTTTTATCGCTGTCTGTGACATTTTATTGATCCTCCAATTTTTTTAGCGTAATATGAATTATATTTTCGGTGTCAAAACCGCCATTATAATCAATATAATAATTAATATCTATAGTACCGCCGTTTTCGTCTATATCGGCATATAAATAATCTGTATATATTCCAATCGAAAGCTGTCCCATCATACTCAGATAAACACACTGATGACGAATCCCGCTTTCGAATATCATTTGACCGCTGTTTCCTTCAAAACGTTTAATATGAGTAATGCGCTCTCCCTCAATCTTAATAATATTAATGATCGCATACGCATTTCCGTTTTGTTCAGCTGCAAACTCACGATATTTGATAAGCTTTTTGTCGTCACGTTCAAAATAATCTGCGGTAGTGGTAAGCTCCTCAATATCCTCGTCGTCATCGTTGCGGATTATGCCTTTGATGGTTATAAGATAATTCTCATTCATCACTATCACTCTCTTTAGTTGGTAGTTAGTTTGTTTGTTTACAAATATTAGTTGCAGAATTGTACAAAAATTCAAATAATTCAAACTATCAACTAATAAGTCCAGATATCAACACGCTCGACGTTATCGCCAATATTGGAATGAAGGAATATCGAAGCGGTGTTGGTAAAATCTTCGGTGCGGTCGCTGACAAAGAACGCGCACTCTCCTTCTGCGTCCGATGAGTTAAGCAGACCCTCACGCTCCAGAAGTTTGGACGCATAAATCGCAGTTTCCTTGCCGCTGTCAATAAGCTTGACGTCTTCACCGACATATTGACCGATAACCGGCTTGAGAAGCGGGTAGTGCGTGCAGCCGAGAATAATGGTGTCAACGCCGCATGCCTTGATGTCGCTCAGATAATGCTCAACGCTGAGTTTTGCGATTTCATCATCGGGCGAAATGAAGCCCTCCTCCACAATGGGAACAAAAAGCGGACAATCGCGCTGAATAACGGTGATATTCGGGTCGATTTTTTCTATTTCTTTCTTATAGGCGCAGCTGCCGATAGTTGCCCTGGTGCCGATAACGCCAATTTTGCCGTTTTTAGTGGCTTGAACAGCGGCGTAGGCAGTCGGCGAAATAACATTGATATAGGGAACGGGGAGTACATCTGCGAGATCAAGAACGGTGGAACTAACCGTACCGCAGGCTGCAATCACCATTTTAACGTTGTGACTTAACAGAAAACGCGCGTCCTGTTTGGCGTAGCGGCTGATAGTGGCGACACTTCGGTTGCCGTAAGGCACTCTGCCCGTATCGCCGAAATATATGATATTCTCATGCGGCATGATTGAACGGAGCTGCTTGACAGCGGTAAGTCCGCCCAAGCCCGAATCAAAAACGCCGATAGGCTGACTCGACATAAACTACCTCCTCGGATAAGTCATTTGTAAGCTCTATTTTACCATATTTTATTAAGATATGCAATAGGATTATTTGTAATTCACACGGCTTTTGAATGAGTAAAAAAAACTATTAGTAGAAAGTTTTTTGCGCAGCTTTTTTTCAAAAAAGCTGATGGCGGCAGGCATGCGCCTGCAGGCAGTTCGCACACGAACTGTGTGAAAATATAAGCGATACAGCCTGCGTCATACTCATGAAAAAGCCGCACTTGCGCGCAGCGGCAGGCATGCGCCTGCAGGCAGTTCGCACACGAACTGTGTGAAAATATAAGCGATACAGCCTGCGTCATACTCATGA
>CADCOF010000269.1 GCA_902802975.1 uncultured Ruminococcus sp.
AAAGAAAATGAAAGCAAAGTAAATGAAAGTGGCGCGGCTGCGCCAACTGGGAGCGGTTGGGAACCGTCCCCGACGGCAGCATGCCGCCCGCCCGCACACCTCAAAAACTCAGTTATTATCCGATAAATACTTTCTATCTACAGCCGGTACGTAAAAAACACCGAAATTCCTTAAATTCTCTGCCATATTAAAATCGGCATTATTAAGTTCAACATAAAATTTATAGTATGGCTGACAATATTCTTCTCCGTTATGAGAGTATATAAGCTCAACCTTAGCGATGTCGTTTTCGGAAATCTTATCTTCTTTCAGATAATCGTTGGAAACGGAACTGTAATAATGACCGTCTAAAAGTAACTTTTGTGCATCATCTTTTGATATGATTGGGTAGTCACCGATATATTCACAAGAACTGTAATGATTGTATATCCAAATAACACCCAGACAGCCATCGTCATTTGGAGCAAACTCGGCATAGGAAAGACTATAATTAAGGATATCCTGCGTAATATCGCCTGTTCCATTGTAAACATAAAATGATCTGGTTGCAGTACCACCGTATGTTCTGTCTGCAAATGTAAAAGAAACGGGGTTGTCATAGCCCAAAAGTGAATTGTATTTTTTAGAAAGATAGTCTAGTGTAGTTTTTGCTTGCGGTTCTGTTGTATTTTCATAAGTGAAGCTGTATTTGTCCGGAAGTTTTATGCCTTCATCATTGTACCATATCCCGACTGTTCCGTCTCCTTCGACAAAAATGCAATAAACATCGCTGCTGCACTTTGCTTCTAAGGAATACACTCCGTTCATGATCTCATTGGGATAAATTCTGTCTGTTGAATCTTTTACTCGATTTACGGTAATTTCTGTAATTTCTGTGTTTATGGATTCTGCGGTTTTTTTAGCAATATTTTTCATTTGTTCTTCCGTCAAATAAACAACAAAACCATCATAAGCATCGCCTGTATAAGAGAGATTTCTGAAAACAGGAAGTTCTGTGATTTCCGTATTCTCAGTCCATGGGTTTCCGTTTTCAAGTTCTGAAATATCATATGCCATCATTCCCTCAAAACCCATTGTTTCTCCCGTAGATATCTTCGGATTGATATTTTCGCTGCCAGTTTTTTTCTCCCACTCAAATGTTTGTGTGTTATGAAGATTCTCTTTGATGATTATCTTTGGCAAAAAAACTGCACATGCAACGACTGCTGCGCAAACACCTACGCTCACAAATGCTGTTCTTAATATCTTGTGGTTTTTCTTCTTCTCCGATAATTCGGGTATCAGTTCTTCGCTTATATCACCGACAGCGTCGAGGAGTATTTCACTGTTTTTCATATACCAATACCTTCTTTCTCCAATTTTTCTTTGAGTTTTTTTCTGATTCGCATCAGCGTCATTTTTACAGAACCATCCGTCATGCCGTATTTTTCGGCAATTTCATTTATGGGCATTATGTACCAATAACGAAGCAAAAACAAATCTCTTTTCTTTTCGGGAAGATCACTTAAAAATGTATTCAGCAGATCACGGAGCATAATATTGTCTTCTATTGGAGAATCTTCACCGATACACTCAGAAAGTTCATCAAGACACAGCGTTATCTGACCACCACCGTGTTTTTTAGCTCTATCGCTGCGAAATTTGTCTATAGCCAGATTTCGGGTGATCTTACCGAAGAATACAGCCAATCGCTGAGGAATGTGCGGGGGGATAGAATTCCATGCATGAAGCCATGTGTCATTTACGCATTCTTCTGAATCCTCTTCGGAGTGCAGAATATTGTTGGCAATAGTGCTGCAATATGTTCCGTACTTAGCTTGGCTCTCGCTGACAGCCGTTTCTTTTCTCTGCACAAACAGTTCTATTATTGTACTGTCTTCCATTGAACGACCTCCTTTCACTTATATAGACGAAAAGTAAACTAAAATAGTAACACCTATAAATGAGCAAATTTTGAATTGTTCGTCATTTTGTACAACTCCCTCAGTCTCGCTCCGCTCGGCAGTGGAGACGGTGGCACGCCGCAGGCGTGACGGAAGGAGTAAAACAAGAAATTTTTGTGCATTTTTACTTTTTTGCTCATTTA
>CADCOF010000270.1 GCA_902802975.1 uncultured Ruminococcus sp.
AAGGCGCGGGCTATATAGTTTTGTTTTATTCAAAGTTCGTGTGATAACCGCGTGTACCCCCACACTAAAGGAACCGCGCCGGGCGCGGTGGGGCACGCGGGCACTAAAGTGACTAATACAAAAAAAGTAGAAACGCGAACCGGGACCGGCGGCACGCCGGCACGCGGGCACTAAAGTGACTAACACAAAAAAGTAGAAACGCGAACCGGGAGCGGCGGCACGCCGCTCGCCGGCATTATTCTTGTTCTGCTGCTGCCATGTCTGCAAGAACTGCTCTGATGGAGAGAGAAACTCTCTTGCTCGTTGTGTTGATCTCTGTGATCTTAACTTTAACTGTATCGCCAACGCTAAGTTCGTCCTGTGGTTTCTCAATTCTGTGATCAGCAATCTGAGAAATGTGGATAAGACCCTTTACGCCGGGAATGATAACAGCAAATGCGCCGAATGATGAAAGGCCATCAATAGTAACATCAATTACATCGCCAACACTATAGTTGTTGATGAACTGGTTCCACGGATTGTCCTCTTCCTTTTTGTAGCCCAGGGAAATATTGCCCTTCTCTGTGTCGATTGCCTTAACGTATACTTCAATAGTATCGCCAACGTTGATAACCTCAGAGGGATGCTTTATTCTTGACCACGAAAGCTCGCTGATGTGAACAAGACCATCAACACCGCCAATGTCAACAAATGCGCCATAGCTTGTGAGAGACTTAACAACACCATTGTACTTCTTGCCAACTTCTACTGTGCTCCAGAATGCTTCCTTTGCAGCGTCTGCGCGCTCTTTGAGTACGGAACGAATAGAACCTACTGCTTTCTTTCTTCTCTTGTCGATCTCAAGGAGACGGAACTCAACTTCCTTGCCAACAAGCTCCTCAAGCGGATCTTTTCTGGAAGCTGTTGCCTGGCTTGCAGGAATGAAAACTCGGATAGCATTCGACAGAACGATAACGCCGCCCTTTACTACCTCATTCACTGTTCCCTCAAGGATATCCTTATTCTCAAGAGCCGCGTCAAATACTTCCCAACCCTTGTTAGCGTCAACACGCTTCTTGGAAAGCATGATCAAACCTTCCTGATCATTTGTGCGCATGATGAGTAACTCAAGCTGGTCGCCAACCTTGACAACATCTTCGGTCTTTGCTGTTGGGTCGTTGGAAAGCTCCTCTACAGGAATATAACCTGTCTGCTTTCTGTCAACAAGAGTAACGTAAACCGCATTTGGTTCAATGCTCTCAACAATTCCAAAAACCTTATCGTTTCTGTTAACATTCTTTTGAGATTCTTCAAACATCTCCTCAAAGTTATTCTGCTCTGCAGCAGTTTCTGCTACCTGACCGGATTTCTCACTCATTCTATCCAGTACCTCCTTAATTATGTTTGCCGGCGTTGAAGCCCCGGCAGTAATACCTATGTGATCGTCCTCTCCGAAAGAAATACACTCCAGTTCGGCCGCAGTTTCTATCAGATAAGAACGGCTGCATGACTTTTTGCAGATCTCATACAGCTTATTTGTATTAGAACTGTGTCTTCCGCCAACTACAATAACTGCATCGGAGTTTTTTGCCAATTGATATGCATCTATTTGTCTTTGTGAGGTCGCATTACATATTGTACCAAAAAATATTGAATTTGTACATAGTTTTTTGAATATTTCAAGAGATTTTTTCCATTCTTCCGTATCAAATGTGGTTTGAGACACTAAACAAACTTTTTCGCTTGCAAGTTCTTTGTTTGAACTCACTAACTCGATCAATTCTTCGGAGTTTTTGAAGGCATAAACAGCCCCTTTGCAGAAGCCCATTATCCCTCTGACTTCAGGATGGTTGCTGTCACCGGCTATTATAACCACAGCTCCCTGTTCTGATTGCTCCGACACGATCTTGTGAATCTTTGCCACAAACGGACACGTAGCATCGACGTATTCGACGCCCCTTTGTTCCAAATAACTATATACATCAGATCCCACACCGTGAGACCGTATTACAAGGACTCTGTCACTTTCCGCAGACTCAGGCGTATTCGTAACCGTCACACCCGCCGCTTCAAGCTCCTTTACCACTTGTTTATTATGAATTATCGGACCCAGCGTGCTGACACGCCTGCCCTGACTAATCAACTCATTTACTGTTTCAACAGCTCTGTTTACGCCGAAACAAAAGCCCGCGCTTTTTGCAACTGTAATTTTCATCGCTTTTTTACCTCGGCTTCAAATTGCTTGATATGCTCTTCTCTCATTTCCCCGAGTATCGCCATCAAATTATTTGTCGCAGCTCTGAGCGAGCGTTTATCACCTTCGACCAAGCCCAACTCTTCACATGTTACAGGCTGACCATACGTGATTTTAGTTTTGGCAAAAGGCTTAATAAACGTCTTCTTTCCGGTTATACAGCACGGAATTATCGGCACGCCTGCTGTTTGAGCTATCAAAAGCGCGCCCATATGACCTCTGCCGATTTTGCCGGTTTTTGAACGCGTGCCCTCAATAAATATGCCCACGCACTCGCCGTCTTTCAGCAGCTCTTCGGCAAAATTAATCGCCTTGCCGCCGTCGCTGCCTCTGTTGACAGGGAAAGCTCCCATCGCAGTAATTAGCGCACCGAAAACTTTATTTTTAAATAACTCCTGTTTTGCCATGAATCTGATAAGTCGATTCTGCGAAATATTAAGAAAAACGGGATCCATGTTGCTCAAATGATTGCTGCATATAATGCAGGCCTTTCCATCAGTTAAAGATTTACCGTTTTCGACTTCGCACGGATAAAACAAGCGCACAAACAGTTTACACGCAGCTATTCCGAATTTATAAAAACGAAATTTCATTACATACGTTCCTTGATAAGTTTATTAATAGCCTCCACCGATTCCTCGAAGCTCATTGAAGACGTATCAAGTATCACAGAATCCGCCGCGGCTTTAAGCGGCGCGGTCTCCCTTTCGGTATCCTGCTTATCTCTCTGTATAACATCTCTTAATACTATATTATACTCTACTTTTTCATTTTTTTCAAGTAGTTCTTTATATCTTCTTTCGGCTCTTTTCTCTGCGGATGCTGTGAGAAAAATTTTAAGTTCTGCGTTCGGCAGCACTACCGTGCCGATATCTCTGCCGTCCATAACAACGTTATTTTCTCTTGCGAGACTGCGCTGCATATCAAGCAAAAACTCTCTTACCATCGGTATTTTCGATATTTTAGACGCCATCATGGAAACCTGCTCGGTACGTATTTTACCGGTCACATCTTCATTATTGATGAACACTTTTTGATCGTTATCCTCAAGCTTGATCTCAAGTGTAGTGTTATCAAGCATTTTCTTGATCTCATTAATATCGGAAACATCTACGCTGCTTTGCAAAGCATTATACGCCAACGCACGATACATAGCACCTGTATCGATATGGATAAACCCATTTGCGCGTGCAACAGCTTTCGAGACCGAGCTTTTTCCGGCACCTGAGGGACCGTCAATTGCGACATTCACCGCAGTTATTCCTCCCAATCGCAGTATTAATACCCAAAAACGGACACTAAACGCATAAAATCATTATTCAATATCATTATACTATATTTATGTGATATAAGTCAAGCATATTTTTAAAAAAGAATTATGTTTTTTGCATACAGCGGGCGGGCGGCATGCGGCATGCTGCCGCACCCGGTTCCGTCGGGCTTTACTGTTAACGATAGTCTTCTCCGCGGCGGGCATGCGCCGGTATGCGGCATGCTGCCG
>CADCOF010000271.1 GCA_902802975.1 uncultured Ruminococcus sp.
AGTCGTGCTTTATCTCAACGACAATAGTTTGTGCAGTGTGAAAAATTGTGGTCGAGAGTGATGGACTCAGATCGAGCATTAATTACGAATTTCGAATTTCGAATTGCGAATTGAACTCCACACTTATAAAATGTTCTTAATAGCTGTAAATGAGCAAATTTAAAATTGTTCGTCATTTTGTATTATTGTGTTAATCAAACTTCTATCGCTATACTTATGCTTTATCGTCTCATTTTTGTCTTTCCCGTGCCTCCGGCGGCAAGCCTTTTTGAAAAAAGGCTTGGCGAAAAACTTTGTGATGCTCTCTGTCTAAACTTAAGTTGATGACATTGGCGTTAGGCTGGGTTCGGCATTCTTCAATGCGCTGCGCGCAAATTCCACTTTTTCGTAAGTATGGCGCGGGTTTTATGGCTTGGATTTGCACACAGTTTGTGCGCGTATTGTCAGTGGCGGCACGCCGCCGACACCTTGACTTGTGGGGGAGAATGGTGTATAATGTTGATGTACTGTATTGTATCCGTGGCTTGTCCCGGAATGATAACAAGGAGGAAAAAATGAATAGTAAAAAGAAAGACATTCGCTACACCGTCAGTGTTGCACTTATGGCCGCTATAGTTGTGCTGCTTGCGAATACCCCGCTCGGCATGATTCAGCTGCCTATCATTAAGGCGACAACTGTACACATTCCCGTGATCATTGGCGCGATCATTTTGGGTCCCGCTGCCGGCGCAATTCTCGGCTGTGTGTTCGGCATTTGCTCCATCATCAGCAACACCACCGCGCCTACGCTTCTGTCATTTGCGTTCTCGCCGTTTTTGTCAACCACCGGCATTGTGGGCGCAGTAAAGGCCGTTTGGATCGCCGTTGGCTGCCGAATATTGATCGGCGTTGCTGCAGGCTGGCTCTGGATTTTGCTCAAAAAAATCAAGGTTCCGTCGCCTGTGGGTCTTGCCATCACCGGATTTGTAGGCTCTATGGTCAACACAATCTGCGTTATGGGCAGTATTTACGTGCTTTTTGCAGCACAGTACGCTCAGGCGAAAGAAGTCGAGATGGCTGCCGTTTTCGGTCTGGTTATGGGCACTGTCACTGCGTCCGGTATTCCGGAGGCTATTGCCGCAGCTATTCTCGTTGACGTGATCGGTATCGCACTTCTGAAAGCTCTCGGTATCGAAAAGAATGTAAATGCAAAAAAAGAAGCTGTGGAAGTTTGAGATTTTTTTATATTTTTTGAAATGAGTTTTTACAATGATACTTGCAGTTGATATCGGAAATTCAAATATTGTAATCGGTTGCTTCGAAAACGATACCGTCCTGTTCATCGAGCGGCTTTCAACTAATCAGCAGTGTACCGCGTTGGAATATGTTATATCGATCAAAAATATTCTGGAAATCAATAATACGGAATTGTCGCATATAGAAGGTTGTATTATCTCTTCGGTTGTTCCAAGCGTGACCGAAACAGTCAAAGAGGCACTCGAACGGCTGACTCATACAAATGTAATGACGGTAGGCCCCGGAATAAAAACAGGGCTGCGCATTTTGCTCGATAATCCCGTGCAGCTTGGTTCGGACAGAGTTGCCGACGCCGTGGCAGCAGTGAATCTGTACAAAGCGCCATTGATTATTATAGATATGGGTACGGCTACAACCGTTTCAGTCATAGATGAAAACAAAAATTATCTGGGCGGAATGATTATCCCGGGATTGAGAGTGTCGCTGGACTCTTTGACAATGAGAACGTCTCAGCTGCCGAAAATCGGCATAGAGCCTCCGAAGCGCGTTATTGGTGCTAATACAGTCGATTGCATGAAAAGCGGAATCATCTACTATTCCGCTGCAGGCATAGACGGCGTTATAGACCGCATAGAGGATACGCTCGGGAGTACATGTACTATCGTTTCTACCGGTGGTCTTGCAGCCAAAATTATTCCATTTTGCAAGCGTAATATTATTATTGATGATCAATTACTGCTCAAAGGCTTAATGATTATTTACAACAAAAATAAAAAGTAATTTATTTTTTATATACAGTACAATTAATGGGAGACATGCCGTCTCCCATTTTACATGCAAATAATTGATACACAAAATCGCAGTATTATCCTATAAATTCGTTAAAGTTCTATCATAGAAATAACATTACTTTCATATTTTTACGGAAATAATATAGATAAAATAACAACAGAATTACCCGAAATAAAACTTTTGTCATATTTTTTAATATACTTTTAATGTGACAAATTTTGTGTTATAATTATCTCGGACTATACTGTGTTGAGATATAGCTCGGCGCAAATTCCGTAGTTTTTGGGGTTATTATACATATGTCAGAAGATAAAAACAAAAAGAACAGCGACGTCATTTTTGGGCGGAATCCTGTTTTTGAAGCTGTGAAAAGCGGCAGAACCATTGAATCGATACTTGTTGCAAAAGGCACGAACGGCGGTATTGTTTCGGTGATACTTGCCAAGGCAAAGCAGCAGGAAATTGTCATTAAGGAAGTCAGCCCGAAAAAGCTTGATTTTATGTGCGGCGGCAGCAATCACCAGGGAATTGCTGCAGTGGCAGCAGTCAAGGAATATTCAACAGTCGAAGATATTCTCCTGCTTGCCGAAGAGAGAGGGGAAGCACCGTTTATCATTATTCTTGATGAACTGGAAGACCCGCACAATCTGGGCGCGATAATTCGAACTGCCGAATGTGTGGGCGCGCATGGCGTGATAATTTCGCAGAGGCGAAGCGCAGGGCTTACATATGCCGCAGGAAAAGCGTCGGCGGGCGCAGTGGAATACGAAAAGGTTGCGCGCGTCGTAAATATACCAAACACAATTGAAATGCTCAAGGAGCGCGGCGTCTGGGTGTATGCCGCAGATATGGACGGGCAGAATTACACCGATATGGATTTGACAGGCGCGGTTGCCATTGTTATCGGCAACGAAGGCAAAGGTGTGAGTCCGTTAGTGAGAAAAAAATGTGATGCAGCGGTATCTCTTCCCATGATGGGAAAAATAAATTCTCTGAATGCGTCTGTAGCGGCGGGTGTGCTTTCGTATGAGATACTGCGTCAGCGCAGAGGCAAATTGGAATAATCGAAAGATTTATATAGAAAGGGGTGAAGTGTGTGTCTGATCGCGATGATGTTGAGATAGTTGAAAAAGCAGATGATGACGAAAAAAGCGTCGGTTCGCCTCGTGCGGGCAAAGGCAGCTTTCTTTACATGATTAAACGTGTTTTTTCGGCTGATGACGATTCGACGGAAATCGATGGCGATGATGATGAGCAGGAGATAATTCGTAAGCCCGTTTTATTTGATTCGACGAAAAGCGCAGAAGAAAAGCCTGCGCAGCAAGAACAGACAGACAGCAGCCTTGAGAATGAGATGCGGAAGGCTGTGCCAATCGAACCGCCCAAAGAGCCTGACCCAATCGAAGAAGAAGAATTTTTAATGATCAGCGCATTTTTGGAGGGCGAGGAGTATCAGGCTCCAACGCCCGAAAAAGATAACGCTGAATATGATATACAGAATGCCTACGATGAGGAAGACGTTGTTTTTGACGTCGATGACGAAAACGAAAGCTCGGATACAGACAAATATTTATTACTTCCCGAAAATGTTGAAAATTCAGATGAAATTTCGAATAAAGAGCAGCTAGATAAGCCGGTTGAAGAAAAAACAGAGGAAGAGCAGCCCGAAAAACCGGTTGATGAAATTTCAGATAAAGAGCAGCTAGATAAGCTGGTTGAAGAAAAAACAGAGGAAGAGCAGCCCGAA
>CADCOF010000272.1 GCA_902802975.1 uncultured Ruminococcus sp.
ATGCCTCCGGCGGCAAGCCTTTTTGAAAAAAGGCTTGGCGAAAAACTTTGTGATGCTCTTCTGTCTAACCTTAAGTTGATGACATTGGAATAAAGTTAGTCGGAATTTGGGAGCGGCGGCACGCCGCCGTCGTCGGCGCGCTCATATCCGCAGCCTTCGGTATTGCATATTATCTTGGGCACCTTTCCCGCTTTCTTAAACAGCATTCCGCCGCATTTCGGACATTTTTCTTCCGTCGGTTCACTCCATGACGCAAATCTGCAGTTGGGGAAATTGCCGCAACCATAGAAAATCTTTCCTTTTTTTGTGCGCCTGATGATAATATCTCCGCCGCATTTCGGGCAGCTTATTCCCAGCTTCTCAACGACCTTCTTCACCGTCTTGCACTCGGGATATCCCGAACATGCTATGAATCTGCCGTATCTGCCGTATTTGTATACCATCGGCTTTCCGCAGTTTTCACAGATGTAATCCGTCTTGTCCTGCTCCAGCTCGATCTTCTCGTCCTTCATGTCCTCTTTTGCCTTGCTCAGCGTTTCGGCAAAATCATCATAAAACTCTCGCAGCAGCTGAACCCACTGCTCGTTTCCGTGTTCTACCTCGTCAAGCTCCGTTTCCATCTGCGCTGTGAATTTTACGTTAACGATCTTCGGGAAACGGTCTTTCATCAAGCCCGTTATCGCCTGTCCAAGCTCTGTCGGGAAAAGCGTTTTGCTCTCTCTGCGAACGTATCCTCTAGAAACTATAGTTGTTATAGTCGCGGAATATGTTGAAGGTCTGCCTATGCCGTTTTCTTCAAGTGCTTTGATAAGAGACGCCTCTGTGTATCGTGCTGGCGGCTGCGTGAAATGCTGATTCGGAATAATCTCCTTTGCCTTTACGGGCATGTCTTTCTCAAGCGGCGGCAGCTCGCCCGTCTTTTCCTCCTCGGTGTCCTTGCTCTCGACATACAGTACGGTAAATCCGTCAAAATCAACGCGATAACCGCTTGCTCTGAAGCTGTAACCTTTCGCGTCAATATTCGCCTGCGTTGTTTTCTGAATACACTCTGCCATTTGTGACGCCAAAAAACGCTCCCAAATGAGCTTGTAAAGTTTATATTGATCGCTCGTCAGATCGTTTTTGATCTTATCGGGCGTTAAATTCACCATTGTCGGGCGAATGGCTTCATGTCCATCCTGCGCATTGCTTTTCGATTTAAAGAAGCGCGCCTTGCTTGGATAATACTTTTCGCCCCATTTATTCAGGATAAACTCCTTCGCCTCGGCGCGGGCTTCATCTGAAATACGCAGTGAGTCTGTTCTCATGTACGTAATAAGACCGGTCGCGCCGATATCAGACACCACAACACCCTCGTAGAGTTCCTGCGCCACTTTCATTGTGCGCTTTGACTGGAACCCAAGCTTACGTGACGCGTCCTGCTGCAGCGTTGACGTGATGAACGGCGGTGCGGGCTGCTTTTTTCTCGTTCCGTTTTTGACGGAAGACACAACAAACTCCGCGCCCTCCAGATCGTTCATTATCTGCTGAGCCTGTTCGCCGTTAGTTATTTTCAGCTTTTCGCCGTCCTTCGAATGAAGTGCCGCCGAAAAAATACGCCTGCTGCCCTTAGCAACAAATTTGCCGTCGATAGACCAATACTCCTCCGGCACGAATTTGAGTATCTCGTCTTCTCTGTCACAAACTATTCTTAGCGCAACAGACTGAACGCGCCCTGCGGATAACCCTCTGCGTATCTTCTGCGAGATAAAAGGGCTTAACTTGTAGCCGACAAGTCTGTCAAGGATACGTCTTGCCTGCTGTGCGTTCACAAGATCAATATCGATACTGCGCGGATTAGCCATGCCGTTCTGAACGCCCGTTTTTGTTATCTCGTTGAACTCGATACGATTTGCGCTGTCGAGCGGAAGTCCGAGAATATAAGCCAAGTGCCATGAAATCGCCTCACCCTCACGATCAGGGTCGGTAGCGAGGTACACATGGTCGCTTTTTTCAACAGCAGCCTTTAGCTCGTCCACAAGGTCTGATTTATCTTTCATTATCTCATATTTCGGCTGAAAATCTTTTTTTATATCTACTCCCAGACGTTTCACGGGAAGGTCTCTGACATGTCCTTTTGACGCCAGCACCTCATAGCCGCTGCCCAGGTATTTTTTTATTGTATGCGCCTTTGAAGGCGACTCAACTATCACAAGATCTGACATTTTACCCTCCACCACACAAATGACCGTTGTTCATCGAACACGGTTCAAGGTTTTATCTTGTCATAAAAATTTATCGGTAAAGCAACATATAATTACGAATTCACACTGTGCCAAAACCGAATTATAAAAGTGATATAATTTTTTCTATTTTTTGAATGATTGACTTTTGGCATAATTTTAGTTAGGCATTTGTGAACTACCCATTGTCTAAAGCCAATGGGCTTCCTGCTTCATCGTCCTCGTAACCTACTAACTCCACAGGCGTAAATTCGGGC
>CADCOF010000273.1 GCA_902802975.1 uncultured Ruminococcus sp.
AAGTTTTAATAAGTTTGAAAGGAGGATCTGCATGAAAATCTTATGGACAACAAATCAGTTATCGTTTGCGACAATTGGCGGGTTTATAGGTTGGTTTTTAGGTGGCTTTGACGGTTTGCTCTATGCACTTTTGGCGTTTATCGTAATCGATTATATCACAGGCGTTTTGTGCGCTATCGAGAACCATGAGCTTTCAAGTGAAGTTGGTTTCAAAGGCGTGACGAGAAAATGCATGATAATTCTGCTCGTTGGTATTGCGAATATCGTAGATATAGACGTTATCGGTACAGGCAGTGTACTCAGAGCAGCTGTCTGTTTTTTCTACATCTCCAACGAGGGATTATCCATTTTGGAAAATGCCGCAATCCTCGGCTTGCCAATACCCGAGCAGCTCAGAAAAGTGCTTAAGCAGATCAAAAACAGAGCAGGAAATGAAAAATTGAAAGGGGACAAAAATAATGAGAACAGCGAAAACAATAATTGATAAGGCACTGTCGTATTTGTATACATACGACGGCGGCACGAATGAAGTCATTTTCAATGATCGATATTACGGAAAACACGTTGCGGGAGACGCCTTCCCGTGGTGTTGTGCGTTTAATTAGAGATGATATTTAATGGAGCATCCCAACGTACTTGAAATAAATATCAATGTGACGATGGTTTGCTCCTTCTTCTTTTTCTTCGCTTACTACAATGTGATCTACTATATCAATCAAACTCTTTCGATCAAGTGTAAACGGAGTATTAGGATCGGAATACCTATCCATAATCTTAAGAAACTTACCTATAACTTCTGTTCTATCATTGCTGCTGTTGATCGTATCCATAAGTTCATACTGCTTTGCTTCCAACTTCTGCTTTTCTCTCATGAATGAGCTGTGCATTTGAAGAAAAACATCGTTAGGGAATGCTCCGGAAAGTTTATCCTTGTATAAACTTTTTATCGTATTTTCGCATTCTTCCAATTGCTGTTGAATCAACGTCAATTCCTTGTCAGCCGCTTCTTGCTTTTGAATCATATCTTCTTGAAAGACCTTTCTGAGCTTTTTAGATAAAGCTCCGGTTCGATAAGAAGTAAGAAGATCCTCGATAGCCGGTACAACCAATTCAATAAGTGTTTTCTCGTTAATAGCGTGGCTTGTGCATTGCTTGCTTTTAAATCTTCTGTAAGTAGCACAAACATAATTGGTATAAATACCATAGTTTCTTTTTACATGATAGCCCGCAAACTTGCAGCCACACTCAGGACAAATTAGAATACCATGAAAAAGACTTTCAGGTACCAACCATTCTCTTTTGTATTGACGCATTTTTTTGCTCATCAATACTTGTGCTTCTTCAAATACGCTACGAGATATAATTGCCGGGTGAGTGTTCGGAAAAATCATGTTCTCGCTTTTAGGACGAATTGTTCGCTGATTGCTCTTATAAGAAGGGCGTAAGGTTTTGAAGTTTATCGTATCTCCCACATACTCTTGACGCTTGAGAATTACCTTTACTGATTGCATTGACCAGTCAGGATACTTTGAATGTCCTTTGTCGTATGCCCCCGTTTTATAGGTATGGGGTTTCGGGATTCCTTCTTCGCTTAATTTTTTTGCAATTGATGTCATTCCTATCCCCGATAAATACATATTAAAGATTCGGCGGACAACAGCGGCGGCAGGCTCATCTATTATCCATTCTTTCTCTTCATCGTACTTGTATCCATAGATAGGTGCGGCTATCATTCTCTTGCCTGATTTTCCGCGCGCATACACGCTTGCTCTTGTCTTCTTGGAGATGTCTCGAGCGTACATTTCGTTGACAATATTTCTGAATGGTCCCATTTCATCAGTAGAAACTGCCGAATCTACTCCATCACATACAGCAATAAAACGTATCTTGTGCTTGAGAAAAAATTCCTCAGTATAATATCCTACGGTAATGTGATTTCTTCCGAGACGAGACATATCCTTAACTATAACAGTTCCAACAGTACCGTTTTCAATATCTTGAATCATTCGTTGAAAATCGGGACGATCAAACTTAGTACCGCTGAATCCATCATCAACATACACTTGCACAGGATAAAAGTCATGCTCTAATGCGTAGCTTTTAAGCAAAAGCTTTTGATTGTTAATACTATTGCTCCCATTACCGTTTATATCTTCTTCACCGGAATAACGGCAATAGAGAGCAGTAATTCTCTCTTGGCTGTCTATCAAATTGATTTTCCTCCTTTTCAAGCAGACAGCAGAGAAAATCGACAAATGATTTACAAACC
>CADCOF010000274.1 GCA_902802975.1 uncultured Ruminococcus sp.
ACGGCTCCCAGCCGTCGGGGACGGTTCCCAACCGCCGTAAGGCGGTGGAGGGGTTCATGCTCAGAACTTTTGGCACAGTCTGAATGAGCAAATTTTGAATTGTTCGTCATTTTGTACAACTCCCTCAGTCTCGCTCCGCTCGACAGCGTCTCACCTGCCGACCGACACGGCAATGGAGACGGTGGCACGCCACAGGCGTGACGGAAGGAGTAAAACAAGAAATTTTTGTGCATTTTTACTTTTTTGCTCATTTATAGTTTTAATAAATATCTAAACCGCAAGCTTGTACTAAGTGTGTTAATACAAAATAAAAAAATTTCTCGAAAACCTATTGACATATTGATTGTCTTATGTTATACTATAAGTGTACTAGATGTAGTAATACAATTAAAATTGTTCAAATCTGCTTATCTAATGCGTCAAACCGGGAGGTGAAGTAATGTTTAGCATGTTCCATATCAATTATCGAAGCGGCGAACCAATCTACATGCAAATATACAACGAAGTGATCAAAGAAATCTCGCTTGGATTGCTGATTCCTCAGGAGAAATTAGCTACCGTGCGGGAGCTGGCGTCGGAACTGGGCATCAATCCCAATACAGTTTCAAAGGCGTATCAGCTGCTTGAATCGAACGGTTATATTTATTCCGTTGTCGGGAAAGGCTCGTTTGTATCGGACAATGTAAGTAAACTTGCCGGACTGAAAGAAAATATTTTTAAAGACCTGCGCAAACTGACCAAAGAAGCCGTCAGCTTGGGCGTAACAAAAAATGAAATGATAAAACTTGTCGATGAAGTTTATGGAGGTGAATGATCAATGCTTGAGATAAAAAATATTACAAAGAAATTCGGCGATGCAATTGCACTCGACAACCTTTCGTTCTCTATTCCCGAAGGCTCGGTGTTCGGTCTGATCGGCTCAAACGGCTCGGGTAAATCTACGCTGTTGCGTATTATTTCGGGCGTTTATCAGCCTGACGGAGGCAGCGCAATGATCGACGGCGCAGATACTTTCGAAAATCCCGAGGCTAAAGAAAAATGTTTCTTTATCTCTGATTTTCCATTCGTATACAATAATTCAACTGTTGAAAATTTAGCAATGATTTACAGAGGCTTGTATCCATCATGGGACGAAGAAAAATACAAAAAAATCTCGTGTATGTTCCCGATTGACAACAACAGCCGCATTGTGAATATGTCAAAGGGTATGCAGCGTCAGGCGGCTCTTATTCTGGGGCTGTCGGCTTGCCCGAAATATATTTTGCTCGATGAAATATTCGACGGACTTGACCCCGTTGTTCGTCAGCTTGTAAAAAAGCTGCTTATGGAGATGGTAGTGGAAAACCACACCACTGTTGTTATTGCGTCACATAATCTGAGAGAACTTGAGGACGTATGCGACCACGTCGGACTTATCCACAAGGGCGGTATCGTTATGGAGAAGGAGCTTGACGCGTCTAAACTCGGTATTCACCGCATTCAGGTTGTATTCAACGAGGATAAGGGCGAGGGCGTGCTTTCCGATTTGAATATTGTAAAAATCACTCGTCAGGGCAAAATGCTCACGCTCACCGTTCGCGGTGACGGAGAAGAGATCGAAAAACGTGTTCGGGAACTTGAACCGGTTTATATGGAAATGCTCCCGCTCACATTGGAAGAAGTATTTATCAGTGAAATGGAGGCGGTAGGATATGACATCGACAACATCCTCAAATAACAGAGCTTCACTTCTCTACAAATGGGCACTGCGCAGAAACAGATCGATGATGATCGTTTTTTCTATATTAATGATAGTCGGAATACTTATCGACATAAACGGTTTGTCGTGGTTAAAAAGCGAATCCCCGAGCGTCATCGATGATGCAAAAATGACTATCGGTATGATCAGCCTTATTACCGCACAAGTCGGCGCAATATTTATGACGCTGATCTCATCGCTGATCACATTCTCGTTTTTACACAACAAGCGTTCGGTCGATATGTACGGCTCGATACCTGTAAAGCGCGAGACAGTTTTTATCACTCATCTGCTTGCGTCCATAACAGCAGTCGGAGTACCATTCATTCTGGGTTCTCTTGTAGTTATAGGCATTACAGCGTCAAGCGCAACAATAGGAACATTTTTGCTGCTGCTGCTTTTCGGAATACTTGGAATTATCTCATCCTGCATTTTCACCGTACTCATGGCATACTGCTGCGGTACTACTATCGATACAATCATTACCGCTATCGGATTCAGCGTAATTTATTCGGGTATCGTTGGTTTGTACTGGACACTTATGTCAAATATGATCCCCGGCGTTGATTTTGAACAGCTTTTCACAACTCCGATCATAGCTCTCCTTTGCCCGTATGCTTTCTGCTTCTTCTCGGACGCGTATAAAGTGATAGATGAAGGAACAAGCCTGATTACCATGCTCGTTTGGATGGTCATTTACACTGTGGCAATGTTTTTCCTTGCGTTCAGAATGTCGAAGCGCAGAAAAGCTGAAATCGCCCAGGGCGGATTTGCTGTAAACTGGATTCCGCTCGTTGTAAAAGCCGGTGCGTCTATTGTCTGCGGCGGTCTTGTGGGCGGCATCGCAGCCGCAAGTTCCAGCGAAAGCGGCATGGGCATAATGGTTCTCTTCTCACTTTGGTATCTGATCATGGGTGCCGCTGCATTTGTTATAGTAAATATTATAATAGAACGCGGGTTCAAAGGGAATTTCAAAAAATCGGCTATCACTTACGCCTGCACAACGGCAGTTTTTCTGACATCATTATTCGCACTGACAACAGGTCTTGGCATAGACACATATGTGCCTGTTCCCGAAAATGTTAAATCTGCACAGATAAACTATGATGAAATGTCAACCGACCCCGAAAATATCAAGACTATCACAGAGATACACAAATCTATAGCAGAATCTATCCACAACAGTGATATGCGCCCGTACTATCCTTTTGCCGATAACAGTGAATTTTATTACTACACCACTGATGGTGATTATGATAAGACACGTGATATGTATCCGCTTATTGATCGCTGCGTTACAATAAGATACAAAAAGAATGTCGGATTCAGCACATACAGAAGCTACTACATCAATCCCAATAGGGAGACTGCAAAGATTTACGATTTCGACAAATTGGAGTCACTGCTGGAGAAATATTACAGCAGCGAGGAGTATAAAAGAACTCAGAATACCCCGATCTGGAACAGTGAAATGCCTTCAAGCGTTAAGATCGACACGTCAAACCCGCCCACGATATCATACCAAATGTATATGGATACAACATCCAATTCGGATGATGACTACTATTACAGCTCGAACTACACTACCGTAAATGAAAATATTATTCCGTACAACAAGACATTCCTTTCAGGCCTGTATTCTGCATTGAGAGAAGATATACTCGCAGACAATGAATATTACACTCAGTTTTTGTACTCAAACGGAAACGAAAACAGGGATATTTTGGGTGAATCTTATATTACTCTTAGTGTCAATTATAATTATAATTCCGATTATTTTTCAAAAGAAAATTTTGAAACTGTATCCGGCTGGGTGGATGGCGTACACGTCATAATTAAAGACAGCTATGTCAACACCAGAAATTACCTTAAAGAGCACTACATCGAAACAGAAGTAAAACTTCCCGAAAAATATGCATCTGAATATAAGATGTCGGCATCCGGTTATATGGAATACCTGAACCGCATTGACAGCGAAAAAGTCGAAGGATACATTGCATTCGGTCAAAATGGTAAAATTGAAGACCTGCTCAGAGCGGTAGACGCTGCGTCTGAATTGATGGAAGGCACTGCACTTACGAGAATGGGATCAATTGACGATTTCGACGCATGGCACGCAGCGCACGGGAAGGAATTCAAAGAGCAGCTTCTTAAACTCACTCAAACCACATACAATAATTATCCGCTAAAGTTTGAGGAACGCCCCGAATACACAAATGATTTTATGACTAAGGAAGGGCTTGCCGGAAATTGGTATTATATGGAAGACATGATATTCGGAGAACTCGATAATCAAATCAATCAAATAGTAATTGATATCAACAAATCCAACGAAAAACCGTCAGCTGTTCCGGAAACAAACAGCACAGAAGACGCCCCTGCCGAAGGAGTATAACAATACAAACACCGATTATTTTGGAAGGTATTTTAATATTATATAAGTATATAAGCAAACGCCCGCAGAGATACAAAATCTGCGGGCGTTTGTATTTGTAATTATTCTTGGAGTTATGGTTATCCTTGCCTCACCTTTAGGCAATACTGTCAACTTAAGGTTTCGGTATGCCTCCGGCGGCAAGCCTTTTTGAAAAAAGGCTTGGCGAAAAACTTTGTGATGCTCTCTGTCTAACCTTAAGTTGAT
>CADCOF010000275.1 GCA_902802975.1 uncultured Ruminococcus sp.
GCCACCGTCTCCACTGCCGTGTCGGTCGGTGCTGTTGCCTTCGGCAACGTCTGCCACTGGCAGACCGCACCCTACAGGGGAGGCTTTACCGACTTCAATGTTTTAAAGAAATGTATCGTTGAAACATAGGTTAGCGCATATGGGCGCATGCCCGCCGCCGTTAGTATTTGTATTTGCCTTTACCTATGAACTCGCGAAGCAGCGAATTTTTTGGAACAAGCGATTCATCTATCGGCACAAATTGCCGGCATCGTTCTATGAGACCTTGGGCATACTCGTACTTTTCATGATCGGGAGTCACCTGTCCAAGTACATTTATTGCCGCCGACGCGGTTATACACGGTTCATATATGTGTATGGAATTAATTGTTATATCACTTGAATATTTAAAAGGCTTTATATATTTCTTTTCACCATATAAAACATTATCCCACATTCCGATCGTGTGATTTGCAGACGCACTGCGGAATTTGTTGTCACGAACAATTCGCCGCATCAGTCGCAGCTCGGACGCAGTGACAAAATAACCCTTCACGCCTTCTTTGTGTATTCCCTGCTTTACACTTATGTATATCTTCTTTATTCCTATCGTGGTTGTCAAATTATCTGTAAAAATTGAATTCAGCGCGTGTATTCCTTCGATAATTGCAATTTTATCATTTTTCGAATCAATTTTCTTATATTTGCCTGAAGGTTCGCTTTTTGCAAAATTAAATATCGGAATCTCACACTCGCCTGTTTCAAGCAGCTCGTTGATGCACTTTTCTATCTGTGGGATATTTAGTGCCTCTACACACTCAAAATCAGGCTTGCCCTGAGGTGTGCGCGGAACATTTGCCTCACCTCTGTAAAAGTCGTCCATCGAGATTATCTCCGCAGGACAGCCCAAAAGCCCAAGCTCTTCGCTCAATATTTTAGCTGTAGTCGTTTTTCCGGACGCAGAAGGACCCGCCAACATAATCACCCTGCATCGCTGCGGATTATTGACTATATCGGCCGCAATTGTTCGTATATCCCTACGGTACGCATCCTCCGTCTCTTTCACGAACAGCACCGGGTCTTGTGAGGCATATTCATTGATCTTGTCAACAGTAAGAGCATATCTTCTGTATGAGTTACCTAGATTGATCATATATACGTAAAATACTCTCCTTTCGTTTCAGCACCTCTTCAAATCTGTCTATATATTCATATGGATATTTATAATTAAATATTCGTTCAAGCTTTCCTGTCGGCAAGGCGATCTTTGTCACCGCGCCTGCGCCGCATGCAATAATTGATTGTGATTCGTCCATAATAAAAACGTTGTAGTATCCTTCTCTTCCCTTTTTCGACCAGCCTGTATTTTCGAGATTTCCTACCATTCGGCTTTGACGATAGAGATAATACGGATAATACTCAAAGAAATGCAGCCGTTCATCTGCATAAGAAAGCATTGCAGCAGCGGCGGCAGCCTCATCGGCATACAGCTGCTTGCCGTTTTGACTGAGATCGGACGCACGCTTCATAGCAAGCGTATGAACAGTGATACTTTCGGGAGACAAAGCTATAATATTATCGATGGTAGCTCTAAAACTGTCTTCTGTATCGGACGGCAAACCTGCGATAAGATCGGTGTTTATATGATCAAACCCACATTTGCGCGCAAGCTCAAACGCACGATAAAAATCCTCTGCACTGTGCCGCCTGCCCATGGCTTTAAGCACGCTGTCGTTGAGAGTTTGCGGATTAATACTGATTCTGTCAACATTTGCAGATTTAATAGCCGCCAATTTCTCCGCTGTGATGGTGTCCGGTCTACCTGCTTCAACAGTAAATTCACGGCAGCCTCTCATGTCAAAGCATTCTGCCGTCTTTCCGAGAACTCGTTTCAATTGATCGGCACTGAGAGTTGTAGGCGTTCCGCCGCCCATATATACAGACTCCAAGTGAAGTCCCAGCTTCGCAGCAAGCTCCGCAGTCTTTTCTATTTCTTTGCACAAAAGCTGAGTATACGGTTCGACCAGTTTTGCGGTTCGTTCCGTTGACGCTGAGACAAACGAACAATAACTGCATCTGCTTGGACAGAAAGGAACCGACAAATATAAACTAAACGAATCCGGCGTAGTTTTCGACAATACAGCCGCCTCATTTTTCTCGGTTTCAAGCGTCAGCGATACTTTTTCGTCACTGACAAGAAAAACCTTTTTGAAATGCTCACAGGCTTTCTCCTCACCCATTTGTTCCTTAAGCTTGCGGAAGAGTTTTATTGGACGAACACCCGTAAGAACGCCCCACGGCGGTACTATTTTAGTATACGAAGACAACAGATCATATAATAGAAGAGCCGCTTCAAGCTGTGCGTCATCATCTTCTGTTATGATCTTTGTTTTTCTGTCGGTGTAATCTTCAAAATGTACACTAACAGATATATTCAATTCATCGGTTAAATCAATAACAATATATTCTGAGTCTGTATCGTCAAGAGCCAACTCGTTTCTATCATTAACCTTCACCGCGTCAAGCTTTTTATTAGGGAAAAAAACCGACGTCAGCTTATCTAATTCATAATCGAAATCATTGTTCAAGTAGTAAATTTTCATTAACTGCCCCAACTTTTGAGTAATCTTAATTAGTGTGGAGTTGTTTTGCTAATTCGTAATTCGTAATTCAGACTGTGCCAAAAGTTCTGAGCATGAACCCCTCCACCGCCTTACGGCGGCTGGGAGCCGTTGCCAACGGTTGGGAACCGCCCC
>CADCOF010000276.1 GCA_902802975.1 uncultured Ruminococcus sp.
ACCAATGGTTTATCACAACGACAATAGTTTGTGCAGTGTGAAAAATTGTGGTCGAGAGTGATGGACTCAGATCGAGCATTAATTGCGAATTGCGCATTGCGAATTGCGAATTGCTAACTGCGAATTGCTAATTGAATTCCTCATTCTTCTCAACTCTCAAAACTCAAAACTCCACACTAACATCTTAGTCGTTAAACGAACTCAGACTGCTCAGCTCGTCGATGTCAAAAGACGAATTATCGTAACTCTGATTGCCGTAAGACGCGCTGCCTGTTTGTCCTGCGGACTTGCGTCTGCTGCTTCGCGCCTGATCGACAGTTGTTATTCCTGCGTCATGCCAGTTTTTCAGAATAGTGTTCACATATTTGGGTATATATTCACCTTTATTGTCAACACATATATCGTATGCTTCTTTTATGACTTCCTCGCTAAAATTCCACTCGTTAAGCCAGCAGTTGTACATTGTCTCCTCCGCCTTGCTCGCCTTGCGAAATTTCAGCCCGAGTACAGACTGTATTTTGTGATACGCCTCTTTGCTCTCCTCAAGTTCTCTGATTCGCTCGTCTGCCTGCTCCAACGTTACTATGCCGTCCTTCGCCCACTGCGCGCCCATAGCCTCAATCTGTCTCATTCCCTTCTGGTTTGACACGCCATACGACAAAAGCATGATTATTACGTTGCCGGGAAGTCCCTCGTTGTCGAGCAGCATAATTATACCCGCGTTTTCATTCGGCGATAACGGTCTGCCCAAAATGTACTGCGCCTCGTTAAGAAGATCCTTTAAAACGGGATCCTCGTTTATTCGCTGTGCCACATATATCGGATCAGGGCGCAGCGGGCGCGCGACAGTTACATCACTTGGCTTTTGCGGCGTCTGCGGCGGCGTCTCTGTTTTTTCTTCTTTGGGCGTCACCGCCGGCGGCTCCACCGGCTTTTCTTCAACAATCGGGGCTGATTTAGGAGTATTATTTGGCAATTCCTTATACTCTGATTTCGGCTGTGCAATCACCCCATTATTTAGTCCTATTATGTCAAATGACGCCCAGAATTCTATACTGTCACGCACATCAAATACGTCAATATTCAGCGCACCGGCAATCATATTATCTGTGATATTCTCGTTATTATGGCGCAAAACGTACAAAAGCACTTTTAGTTGTGCCGAACCTGCTATTTTCAGATATTTATCTACCACACTAGTCGGAACTGCAAAAATACTGCCCCAATTTCCTAAACTTATATTATAATTCATAAATAACTCCTATATAATATATTATTCAGCATCGACTCCGATACCATTTACATCTTAACAAATTCATTATACCATAAAAAAGCAAAAAGTAAAACAGCTTTATGAAGTAATATTTTCATTTTTTTGCGCATACAATTAATACAAAGATAATACACAGAGTTATGATAAGATTGGGAGCGCGAATAACAATGAAGACAAACGAAAAAATATGTCGTGCAGCTGTAACACTGACAGCAATGATTATATCCGTTTTCGGCGCATTCAGCATAGCCGATAAAATCGACGGCTTTGTTGAATCACAGAAACGACACGAAACTAAAGCTGAACTTGCAATGACTTCCGTTAACAAGATCAGTGAAAAAGCGGCGCAGTCTGTTTTTGAAAAAAACAGACAAATCGAATCTGATACTGACAACACAGATAATAGTGATAATACTGACACGGATACAGACCACACATTTGAAACGACATATCTTGTTACTGAAAGTTTATATCGTGAATCCAACATGAGCTGCGGCAATTTTTATGTAAAGAATGCCACCAACTTAACTCCCGATCTTAAAGGATATTTGAATGCCGATCTGCCTTTTGAATATGAAGACACAGAACAGCCTCAGGTTCTTATTGTACACACGCACTCAACAGAATCTTATATGGACAGCGATTTAGGCTACTACTATGAAAGCTTTTATCCGCGCGATGAAGATGACAGAAAAAACGTGATCAGTGTAGGCGACGCCATAACGGAAAGTTTAAAAGAAGAAGGAATAACAGCGGCGCACAGCATAAAGCATCACGATGACCCGTCATATCTCGGCGCATATGACAGCAGTGCCGAAACGATAAACAGTTATCTTGAAAGATACCCGACAATTAAAATAATATTTGACATACACCGTGACAGCATCACAACGGACGAGAACGAAAAAATAAAACCGACCTTCACGTACAACGGTGAAAAGGCTGCTCAGATAATGATAATGTGCGGAAACAGCAATAACGGATACTATGATTTTGACAACTGGGAGGAGAACATGAGTCTTGCAGTAAAGCTGCAAAGCAAGGCAGAAGAGATGTACCCCGGAATGACGAGACCGCTGTATTTCGGAAATTTTATGTATAACATGAACTTAGCTCCCGGCTCTCTGCTTATTGAAATAGGAACAGACGCGAACACCCATGAAGAAGCAATGAGAACAGGCGAATATCTTGGCAAAGTTACGGCGGCAGTTCTCAAAAGCAGTTATAGCGGATGAAAGTTAAAAGTGGAATTTATGAAGGCATTCAGCTTTCGTGCTATAAATGAGCAAATTTGTATTATAGTAAACGTCATAAAAAAATTCCTATTAAATATTGAGAATTAGTTCGGATAGAGTAGTTGTTGTATAGCTCAAAGCTATTAG
>CADCOF010000277.1 GCA_902802975.1 uncultured Ruminococcus sp.
ATAGTATGTTTGTAACGCAAATCCGAACCCGCGCCCAACAAAAATGAAACCGTGGCATGCCCGGCGGCGTGCCGCCGCTCCCGGTTCCGTCGAGCTTTATGCGGCGTGCTGCCGCTCCCGGTTCCGTCCAACTGTATGCGGCATGCTGCCGCTCCCGGTTCCGTCCAACTGTATGCGGCATGCTGCCGCTCCCGGTTCCGTCCAACTGTATTTTTAACGAAAGCTTTCGCCGCGTTTGCGGCTTAATTATATTAAGTTGGGTGCAGGCTGTACAGTTCATATTTGCATATAGTTCGTGTGCGAACTGTCAGCGGGCGCATGCCACTAAAGGAACCGCGCCGGGCGCGGTGGGGCACGCGCGCATAAAAGTTACTCAACCGAAAAATTAAAAACGCGTATTGCCTGCGGGCGCATGCCCGCCGCCGTCCGCGATTGATGATCGGCTTCCAGAACGTCTTCAAGTGTTTCTATGGGCTTTACCTTCACTCTGTCGAGCGACTCATACACAATATCGCCAATGTCTGTAAATTGAATTTTCCCGTCCAGAAACATTCTTACCGCCGCTTCGTTTGCCCCGTTCACTATTGCCGTCGCTGTGCCGCCAAGCTTCATCGCCTTTTTGCATGCGCGCAGACACTTGAACGTCTCGTAATCAGGCTCAAAGAACGTCAGACCGCCTACCTTCGTCAGATCAAGCTGCTCAACGTCACACGGGTACCGCTCGGGGTACGTGAGCGCGTATTGTATCGGTATCTTCATATCAGGTACGCCAAGCTCCGCTATTACCGCGTTGTCATTGTATTCTATCAACGAATGTATTACACTCTCACGATGAACCACAACATCAATATTGTCTACAGGAACATCAAACAGCCACCGCGCTTCGATTATCTCCAGCCCCTTGTTCATCATTGTGGCGGAGTCTATCGTGATCTTCGCGCCCATGCTCCAATTCGGGTGATGAAGAGCCTGTTCTACAGTCACGTCGCGCAGCTGCTCGATCGTCTTTCCAAAGAAAGGTCCGCCCGACGCAGTCAGGATAAGCTTTTTCAGCTGCTTTTTATCATGGCACCCCTGAAGGCACTGGAATATCGCCGAATGCTCGCTGTCTACAGGATAAATTGAAATTCCTTTTTCTTTCGCAGCTTTCATAACAAGGCTTCCGCCCGCAACAAGAGTTTCTTTGTTCGCCAAAGCAATGTTTTTCCCTGCCTCGATTGCCGCCAGCGTCGGTTTCAGTCCGACCATTCCGACAACCGCCGTCACAACTGTATCTGCACTTTCGATCGACGCAGCCTCACACAGTCCGTCTGTGCCAAAAGATACCCTTGTATCCGTATCGGCTATTCTCACCTTCAAGTCGCGCGCTTTTTCCTCGCTGCCCATAACGGCAAGCGACGGCTTAAACTTGCGTATCTGCTGCTCCAGTAAGTCCGTGCTGCTGTTTGCCGTCAATGCCGAAACTTTAATTCCCAGTTTTTCGCACACTTCCAGAGTTTGTGTGCCAATAGAACCGGTGGAACCCAATAACGATATATTTTTTGTCATAATCATTCACCTCATACAGGTGTTACTATAGGTAATATCATATCCATTATCATAATAAGCGGGGCTGCAAATATTACGCTGTCAAATCTGTCAAGCATACCGCCGTGTCCCGGAATCAGCGAGCCGTAGTCCTTTATGCCGCAGCTGCGCTTTATCAATGAAAAGCTCAAGTCACCCAAGATCGAAATAACGGACACAAAAAGACCTATTATGGCGAAATTGATGTAATTAACATGATAACTATCTTTGAATGAAATCAAAGTAAATATAACTCCTGCGATCATAGGAATAAACATGCCGGAGATAAGACCGGTAACTGCGCCCTCAACTGTCTTCTTCGGGCTTATTTTCGGGCAAAGCTTATGCTTTCCGAGCGCACTTCCTCCGAAATACGCGCCGCCGTCGGAAAACCACGGTATCGCAAGCGAGATCACTACATAAAAAAGCCCCGGTGTACCATGTTTTGTGTCAAACATATACTCTATCGACCACAGCCCCAACAGACACATTGTTGTGATAGTCAAAGCAAATGATAGATCGGGAAACTCCAGATTCTCATGATTTACAACCATAGAGAGATATAATGCCACGATAAAACCAAAAACCAGCACCATGCACGCCGCTTTATAGCTGTAAAACAGAAAGAACAGCACGCAGAAGATCGTACACGGCAGAAGCATTGTGAGTTTTTTGTTAAGCTTTTTTGCCGAAAGCCCCTCCACAATGCACATAACGGCGATGATCGCCAGCACGATATCTATTATCAAAGGAAAATAAGCACCCAACGCTATGATGCCCAAAGCCAACGGAACTCCGACAGCCGTTGATATTAATCTTGCTTTCATAACTTACACTCCACCAAATCTTCTGTTTCGCTTTGAATACTCCAAGAGAGCTTTATTGAGATGCTCGCTTGTGTAATCAGGCCACAGAACATCGTCAATGTAATATTCTGCATACGCCGACTGCCAAAGCAGAAAATTCGAGGTGCGGTGTTCGCCGCTCGGACGAATGATCAGATCGGGGTCGGGCTGCCCTTTTGTATACAAGTAGTCCGAAATAAGCTGCTCGTTTATATCGGCGGCTTTCAGCTGCCCCGATTCTATCTTTGCAGCCATTTGGCGAAAAGCGTCCGCAAGCTCGGCGCGCCCTCCATAATTCATCGCCATATTAAGCACCATTCCGTCATGAACAGCACTCGCCTCCTCGTTCTCGTCCATCAGCTTTTGCAGCTCCGGCGAAAATCTGCTTCGGTCGCCCAAAAATTTAAGCGCGATTGTATCATCTTTGAAATCATCAAGTGCTTCCTGCAAATAATCCTTAAAATAATGCATAAGCGCGTTAACTTCCTCGATAGGTCTTGACCAATTCTCGGTAGAAAATGCATACACCGTCAGATATTTTATTCCTATGTCACTGCAATAGCGGGCAATACGTCTGAAATTATCTGCGCCCGCCTTGTGTCCGGCAGTTCTTGGAAGACCTCTTTTTTTTGCCCATCTTCCGTTGCCGTCCATTATTATTCCGATATGCGTGGGAAGTTCTATCCCTGTGATATCATAATGCTCTTGTTTATTATTAGAAAATATCCCCATTTTCAAATACCTATATCATAATTTGATTAAACGGGGAGCGCAATGAAAGCTGCATCTCCCCGAAATATTAATCAGATCGACATGATCTCTTTTTGCTTCTCCTCAGTCATCTTATCGATAATCTTGGTATACTTGTCGGTAAGCTCCTGAACTTTCTTTTCGCCTTTTTTCTGCTCGTCCTCGGTAATCTCGCTGCTCTTTTTGAGCTTTTTGAGGTCATCGATGGTATCTCTGCGAATGTTGCGCACATGAACCTTTTTAGCCTCGGCCATTTTTGCTATTTCCTTGCTGATTTCCTTACGCTTTTCCTCTGTCAGCGGCGGGAATACGAGCCTGATAATTTTTCCGTCGTTCTGGGGATTAATGCCGATATCAGAAGTTTGAATAGCCTTCTCGATAGCTCTCAGAATGCTTGCGTCCCACGGCTGGATTGTAAGCGTCCTCGCCTCTGTCACAGAAACAGCTGCAACACCGTTGATCGGAGTTGGCGCACCGTAGTAATCGACTCTCAGCTTATCAAGGACATTAGGGTTTGCTCTGCCTGCTCTGATCTCTCTGAACTCAATCTCCAGATGATCGACTCTTTTTCTCATGCGTTCTTCGCACTTTTTAAGCGCTTCTTTCATAAATGATATCCTCCTGTATTATCAATTTTCAACAACTGTTCCGACATTTTCGCCGCAAACAGCTTTTACAATATTATCGGGGTCGTCAAGGCTGAACACCAATATCGGCAATCCGTTGTCCATACAAAGAGCTGCCGCCGTGCCGTCCATAACCTGAAGTCCTTTGTCAAGCACCTCTTTAAACGTGATTCTGTCATATTTCACAGCCGTGGGGTCTTTGTGCGGGTCTGCCGAATAAACTCCGTCAACCATTGTCGCTTTGAGCATGATATCCGCCTGAATTTCAACTGCTCTCAGTGCCGCGCCCGTATCCGTTGAGAAAAACGGACTTCCTGTACCGCAGCCAAAAATTACGACCTTACCTTTTTTTAGGTGACTAACGGCTTTTTCGGTTACGTACAACTCAGCCATCTGCGGCATTGAAACGGCGGTCTGCACCCTCGCCTCAACGCCCATGCTTTCGAGAGTATCCGCAATACCCAAGCAGTTGATCACAGTCGCAAGCATTCCCATATGATCTGCGCGTACTCTGTCCATCTTGCCGCTGCTTCTGCCGCGCCAAAAATTACCGCCGCCAACCACAACAGCTACTTCAACGCCCATTTCGGACAATGATTTTATGGGCTGACAATAACGCTCCACTATATCGAAATCGATTCCCGTGCCTTTTTCGCCCGCAAGAGCCTCACCGCTGAGCTTCAAAAGCACTCTTTTATATATAGGTGTCATTTCCACTACTCCTCTTACTGTAAAAAATTTACTAAATATATTCTACAATAAAAAGAACGATATGTAAAGATGAAAACTATGAATTTTATTAAATTTTAAATTCGGAAAAAATTTGTTTTATACAAGCCGAATTTTTCAATAGATTTTTTGTCAAAAACAGAACAAACTATTATGAGTGTGGAGTTTTGAGATTAAAAACTTTTTACTCATAACAAAAACCAAAGTATCAAACAGAAGTTTTATCGGGAAAGAAAGTCCCGCAACCAAAATAACTCCGCTCTCAACTCTCAACACTGAAAAAAGATTTATGTCGTTTACCATAAATGCAAACTAAACAAAGAGGAGTTTGATCAATCATGAAATCACCAATAAAAATAATTTATTCAATATTATCAATAATATGTTTTATGATATTATCATTGTGTGCTTATTTTCAGTTAAATATTCCCGATGAGATCACAACTTACACAGGAGAAAAAGTGACAATAAATAATTACACTACTCTTTCGCAGCGCGATACATCAAAAAACGCCGCGCCTGCAAACAGCATGCTGCACAGCGAACCACGCCGCGCAGAGGCTCGTCTGTTCGGTCTTATTCCTGTAAAAGATGTGGAAATACTTACCGTTAACAGAAAATACGTTGCGCTGAGCGGCGCCCTTTTTGGCATAAAGCTATACACAAAAGGTGCCGCAGTAATAGAATGCTGCCTGATAAAGACGCCCTACGGGGTGAGAAATCCCGGACGCGAAGCGGGACTTTCTCCCGGCGATACGCTGCTTGAGATAGACGGCATAAAAATCAGCTCCTGTGAACAAGTCGAACGCATTGTGGCGTCAAGCGACCATGATATTTTTCATATTAAGTATATTCGCAATAACAATGAGTATTATTCCGATATTGCAAGCGAAATGCAAAACGGCTCAAGGCAGCTGGGCATGTGGATCAGAGACAGTGCGGCGGGTCTTGGCACTATGACATTTTTTGATCCTGAAAGCGGCGGTTTTGCGGCACTTGGTCACGGTATCTGCGACAGTGACACAGGCGCACTTCTCACTTTGAAACAAGCGCAGGTAACTAATGTTGAAGTTGCAGGTATAACGAAAGGCAGCGCGGGAACGCCCGGAAGTATAAACGGCTACTTTTCCGACTCCTATGCTTTTGGCGTTGTTCTTTTGAACAGTGAATGCGGCATATACGGAGCAGCAGACAACAATATTATTTACAGTAATAATGAAAATACAGTACCGCTGGCTGCACCAAACGAAGTAAAACGAGGTTATGCGCAGATTCTCTGCTCGCTTGACGGAGGCGAACCGACCCTATATGATATCAAGATCACTAAAATAAGCATTAGCAGTGACACTCCGACAAAGAATCTCAATATAACTGTTACCGACCCGCGTCTGATCGAAAAAACAGGCGGCATAATTCAAGGCATGAGCGGGTGTCCCATATTACAAAACGGTAAACTTGTAGGTGCGGTCACTCATGTCACGCTAACAAATCCCGCCAAAGGTTATGGTATCTTTGCTCAAAAAATGTATGATGAAATGGAGAAAGCACAGAATTGACACACTCATGATTACAATATTGTAACTGCTGTTACTAAAAAATTTCCATTTAGGTATTGCTATTTTTACCAATTTATGGTAATATAATTACAGCAGTCAACCATCAGTTACCAAATCAGGAGGTTTTTACCATGGAAAATCAATTTAAATTGTTGTTATCTGAAGATAAGTCGTTATTCTCACCGGAAGAGCTTGAGTGTTTTACGAAGCAGCACATTGCGGTAACATTTTGCACAAAAGACGGTGCAGATGTAATAGACGGAATAGAGGCACATCATCCGGACGCGGTAGTACTCGACTTATTCATGACGAGAATTGACGCTATAGGGGTATTGAAGGAATACTCAAGCCGCAGTGACAAGCCGCTTTTTGTAGTTGCGTCATCATTTGACAGTGACATGATACAGAAGGAAGTGATGGAAAACGGAGGTTCATACTTTGTTTTGAAGCCATACAGTGCGTCATCACTGGCGGGGAGCATAGCGAGGCTGTGCCGATCGAGGGCAAGTGCGCCGAAGCGCGAGCTTACGGTACTTGGCAGAGAGACGGGTTCGCTTGAGATCACCGTAACGGACATACTGCACAGAATAGGAGTACCTGCGCACATCAAGGGTTATCATTACTTACGCGACTCGATAATCATGTGTGTAGAGGACGCGGACATGATCAACTCGGTAACGAAGCAGCTTTACCCGGCAGTTGCGCTGAAATACGACACTACGCCGTCGAGAGTTGAGCGTGCGATACGTCATGCGATTGAAGTTGCGTGGGACAGAGGCGATGTTGACGTACTTAACTCCTATTTCGGCTACACAATCCACACAGGACGCGGCAAGCCCACCAACAGCGAATTTATCGCCATGATCTCCGACAAACTCATGCTAAACATAAAATCCGTCTCCTAGCGGCATGCTGCCGCCCCCGGTTCGCGCTCGAACTGTATAAAAACAAAAAACAAAAACCCGCGCCCTACTTTTTACTGTTGGGCGCGGGTTTTGAATTTTCGTTACAAGTAAAATTGTGAGCACGTATTGGAAGCGGCAGGCGGGCATGCGGTCACTGGCAGTTCGCACACGAACTATGGTCAAACCACAAATTCAATTTCCTGCGCCCTGCATAAAAGTAAGGCGCGGCGG
>CADCOF010000278.1 GCA_902802975.1 uncultured Ruminococcus sp.
ATAGCGTCAAGTCAGGATTTACAGTAAAACATTAATGGTGCCATATACAGTTGATGTATAGGCACCATTATTTTTGTTGTTTTTTGTATTATGTAGACTACCCATTGTCTAAAGCCAATGGACTTCCTGCTTCATTGTCTTCGTAACCTACTAACTCCACAGGCGTAAATTCGGGCTGCACCACCCCTACTGCCGCTATTATAAAACAAAACTTTCGTTTTTGTCAACTGCGGTAAACACAGCGTCTGCCAAAACATCACGTTTTTTAAACTTTAAAGCATTTCTGAATATTCTTTTGCTCACCGATTACAAGCGCGACATCATCCGCTGTCATTATTGAATCGGGGTAAGGAATGTTAACGTGAAAATTACGCTTTATTGCAATAATGTTAACCTGAAATTTCTTTCTCAGATCAAGCTGTGCCAGTGTTTTTCCGTACCATTCTTTCGGAATTTTCATTTCAAAAATCGAAACGCTGCCGTCAAGCTGAATAAAATCGAGTATACTTTTTGACGCGTACTTTGTTGCAACACGCAGCGCCATTTGCTTTTCCGGGTACACAACGTCGTCCGCGCCGTTTCGAAGCAGGAACTTCTTTTGCACATCATTTGAAGCTCTCGATACAACGACAGGCGCACCGAATTCTTTAGCCAATGCAGTTGTTTCCAGGGAAGTCTGAAAGCTGCTGCCTATGGTAATTATGCACACATCGTAATTTCTTATGCCCAACGATCTCATAAAATCAACGCTTGTACTGTCACCGATCTGTGCGTTTGTAACATACGGAAGAATATCGTTAATACGATCCTCATTTATATCGACAGCCATTACCTCGCAGCGAAGTTCGCTCATTCGCCTGGCGATATGGCTGCCAAACTGTCCTACACCTATAATCAGTACCGAATCCATATAATATCTCCTAACCTACTGTGATTTTTTCTAAAGGCATTCTTGAAGCCTGGCTTTCGTTTGAAGGAAGTGCCGCATAAATCAAGGTCAGTCCTCCAACTCTGCCAAAGAACATCAACATAGCCAAAATTGCTTTTGACGGAAGAGACAGCGAAGTAGTTATTCCGAGTGTAAGCCCCGCTGTACCTATTGCCGATCCTGTTTCAAATAAGCACGTCATAAGCGGAAGTCCTTCGAACCTGCTGATGAATATTCCGCCTGCAAGAAACAGGAACATATACATAAACAGAATGGCGCCTGCATTTCGAACAGCGTCTTCGGGAATACGTCTTTTGAAGCACTCCACATCTTTTTTTCTTGCGAAAACCGATATTGCGCCGAGGAAAATAACAGCAAATGTAGTTGTTTTCATTCCGCCGGCAGTGGAACCCGGAGACCCGCCGATCAACATTAAAAAGATCATGATCAGTACTCCTGATTCATCCATTTGAGAAAGATCGGTTGTATTGAATCCCGCTGTTCTTGTTGTTATTGACTGAAAAAACGAACTAAGTATTCTGCTCTTCATAGGATAATCCGAATACTCGTACATAAACATATACAAAGCCGGAATAAAAATCAGCAATGCAGTGGTGGTAAGTGCAACTTTGCTTTGGAGTGAGTATTTTCTGAAATTGAATCTATATGTGATAATATCATTCCATGTCAGGAAACCGATACCGCCTACCACTATAAGCAGCATAATAACAGCATTAAAATAAGCATAATCATTATAGTATGTCAGTGAAGAAAATTTTTCAGTAAAGCCCATCAAATCGAAGCCGGCATTACAAAAAGCAGATATCGAATGAAAAAAAGAATAACCTATTCCCTTTACAACGCCTATGTTTTTATCTCTGCAGAACACGGGCATCAGCAATAATGCACCCGTTAATTCGATGATAGCAGAGGTTTTCAGGATAAACGATGTCAGCCGGATAATTCCTCCTATCTGCGGCGCGGAAATAGATTCCTGCATAGCACTTCTCTGGGATAAGCCGATTCGTTTACCTGTAACTGTAATAATCGCAAGACCTATAGTAATTACGCCCATTCCTCCGATCTGAATAAGCGTTATTATTACTACTTTTCCGAACAACGACCAATGCGTTGCGGTATCTTGTACAACAAGACCGGTTACGCAGGTTGCCGATACTGATGTAAACAAAGCATCAAAAAAGCTCGTAAATGTACGGCTTTGCGATGATATAGGAAGCATCAGCAAAAATGCACCTGCAAAAATAAGCAGAAGAAAACTAATAATAATAATCTTAAAGTTTTTAGTACTGCTATTGCTCAACTTATTATATTTATGTTTTTTAAACACTCTACACATTTACCTCCTTATGATTTCTTACCTGATGAACTAACAGCGAGCTTACACTCCACTCTCAACTCTCAACTCTCAAATCTCAAAACTTCACACTTATAAAGGATTTTTTCAATGACTTTTGCTATAATTTGGACATGTCTACATTATACCATATAATTCAAAAAAAAGCTATACACATTTTTACTTTTAATGTTTTTCACAATTTTTCTACACAGCAAGTGCGCTCTTTCTTTAACTCTTTATTTATTTGGGTGCAAGATCGTTCACACGTAAAATATTCACTGATTCTTTCGGCGCAATGCTTGATTTAGAAAGTGAAATATTGGTTTTCAAAATAATTTCACTTTTAACTCTTAACTTTCAAATTTTTTATGTAACGTTTCTTGTTTTCGTGAGTTATTATAGTGAAAGGTGGTGATCTGATGTCTGATTTTGAGGAAATATATCAGGATTATTTCAAAGACGTTTTTCTGTTTATGCGTGCCTTATGCCGTGATGAAAATTTATCCGAAGAAATAACACAGGAAACATTCGTGAAAGCACTTGCATCTATCGACAATTATAAAAAAGAAAAGGACATCCGTGCGTGGTTATTTACTATCGCACGAAATACATATTATACGTACTGCCGCAAAAAAAATCTTGCGATAGATGAAATCCCCGAAATATCCGCTCCCGATGTTATTTTTACGGAGAGAATAGAGAATGACGAACAGGCGATGCTGATACATAAAATACTGCACACACTTGAAGAGCCGTATAAAGAAGTATTTAATCTTCGTGTGTTCGGAGAACTCAGCTTTGACAAAATAGGCGAAATATTCGGAAAAAGCGCAGGTTGGGCACGGGTCACTTATTTTCGTGCAAAAAAACGAATAACCGAAAAAATGGATAAAGGAGAGATTTTATGAGCAAGATAACATGCAGCGTGATAAATGATCTGCTTCCGCTTTATGTCGATGAAGTAATAAGCGCGGACGGAAGTCTGATCGTTGAAGAGCATCTTGAACAATGTGAGTTTTGCGCAAAGGAGCTGTCAAAAATGAAAAAGCCGATGATTATCACGCCAAACAGCGATAAAACAAGGATAAAAGAAATGAAAAGACGAGTTGGAAACAAAAGATTCATTGTTGTTACACTTTTGATGCTTGTGTCCCTGACTGTGTTTGCGCTGCTTGGCACACTGTGGATAAAAGTGCATTTTGACAGTCCATACGGTGCAGGAGTGGAGCTTGCGAATTACTTTATTTTGTCTGTGCTGATATTGCTGTCATTTTCGGCAGTATGGTACTGGGGAGTATATACCGTGTATGCCATTCGCAAAAAACTCGACAAAGACATGCCTGTTAAGAAAGTTTGCATCAGTTCGGCATGCACGCTTTTGACGTTATACTGCGCAGCGGCAGCGGGTTTCTTTCTTGCCTTTTACGGCAGTATGGCGGCTTGCGATGATGTACAGCTGCAAACCGAGTTTCAATACAGCGATAACAGCTATTTAAATCAAGAGTGGGTAGTTCATTTTACTTCAAACAATAACAAAGCACTGAATGTATTCCGAAAAGAAACATATAATGAACAGGGCATTGTCACAGGCATTGTATACACGGTTCATGAAGTGCCATTGAAAATGATGCTTGAGAGCGACAATTATACAGCCGGTTATTCATACGGAGATATAAGCAGCGCACCGACACCCGGCTTTGATTTTACGGCAACAATAGTATTTCGTGACAAAACAATCGTATACTCCATGCGCGGCGAGGGATTGTTTGAAAAACAGGATATTTAGTTGGTAGTTGGTAGTTAGTGGTTGGTAGATTTAGATCAGATTAGCTATAGTGAACGTCATTGAAAAAATCCTATTAAGAACATTTATGAGTGCGCAATTCAATTCCGAATTAGCAAAACAACTCTGCTTTGAGTAATTATTTATATCGTCTACTGTAAATTTCTAGCTTGAAATAATTATTATGTACTTGACAAATCTACAAAACCTATGTATAATATAGGTAAAGAAATTCAAAGGGAGATGACATCAGAATGCTGATGCGGAATCGAATGCGAAATTTTCATGAAAAATATGATTTATGATCAATCAACAGAAGTGACAAGATAATAACAAGATTAAGATAGGAGTAATAATTATGAGCAATATCAATGATTCAAGAAACTGGGGCTTTGAAACACGTCAGCTTCACATCGGACAGGAGCAGGCAGACCCCACAACAGACGCACGTGCTGTTCCAATTTACGCTTCCACATCATTTGTTTTCCACAATTCTCAGCACGCCGCCGATAGATTTGGTCTTCGTGACGCAGGTAATATTTACGGAAGACTTACAAATCCCACGCAGGACATTTTTGAGCAAAGAATAGCTTCGCTTGAGGGCGGCGTTGCCGCGCTTGCTGTTTCGTCAGGCGCAGCAGCTATCAACTACACAATCACAGCACTTGCAAAGAACGGCGAACATATTGTGGCGTCCAAGACAATTTATGGAGGTACATTTAATCTTTTGTCGCACACGCTGCCGCTGACAGCCGGTGTTACAACTACTTTTGTTGATCCCGATGAAGAAGGAAGCTTTGAGAATGCCATTCAGGATAATACAAAGGCGATTTTCATAGAGACTCTCGGCAATCCCAATTCTAACATTATAGATATCGAGGCGGTTGCGAAAATCGCCCACAGACACAATATTCCTCTTGTTGTTGACTCGACATTTGCAACGCCGTATCTGGTAAGACCTATCGAGTACGGTGCAGATATAGTCATTCATTCGGCAACGAAATTCATTGGCGGACACGGCACAGCAATTGGCGGTGTGATAGTTGACAGCGGAAACTTCGATTGGAAGTCATCGGGGAAATATGCCTGGATTTCCGAGGCTAATCCCAGCTATCATGGTGTGTCTTTCTCTGATGCTGTAGGGGCAGCGGCTTTTGTAACATATATTCGCGCGGTACTTCTCAGAGACACCGGTTCGACGCTTTCTCCTTTCCACGCATTTTTGTTTCTTCAGGGACTTGAGACGCTTTCTCTTCGTGTTGAGCGTCATGTTGAAAATGCCCTCCGCATCGTGCGCTATTTGAGTGAACATCCTCAGGTTGAGGCGGTTCATCATCCTTCTCTGGAGTCCGAGCCGAGTCATAATCTTTACAACAAGTATTTCCCGAACGGAGGCGGTTCGATCTTCACATTTGAGATTAAAGGAAATGCCGAGACCGCCCAAAAATTCATTGATAATCTTGCGATTTTCTCATTGCTTGCAAATGTTGCAGATGTAAAATCTCTCGTTATTCACCCGGCAAGCACAACTCACTCTCAGCTTAGCGAAGAAGAGCTTGCCGATCAGGGTATAAAGCCGAATACAATACGCTTGTCAATAGGTATTGAAAAAGTTGACGACTTGATAGCAGCACTTGACGCAGCGTTTAAGAGTGTAGAGTAACATAAGTTGGAAACTATAAATTCAGACTGTGCCAAAACGAAAATTACCGCAGTATAACCCCTCCGTCACGTCTGCTTTCGCAGCCGCCGTAAGGCGGTGGAGGGGTTTATGCTCAGAACTTTTGGCACAGTCTGACTATTCAGAATACAAAAGTTCTCTATCGAACGAATTCCATTTCTCTATTTTAGTTTAAAGTCGTCACCATCACCCAAAACCCCCTCTTCCTCAAGGAAGAGGGGTCGCCATGCGGCGACGGGCAAGTTCCGTCGAACTATATCGTAAACAATAATCTTCGCCGCGTTCAACATTTTTTCTTCCCTCAACCAATCGGGCGGTTAGTTGCCGCGAGGAAGTAAATTTTCGATATTGCCAACATGTTGATATCGTATCTCAA
>CADCOF010000279.1 GCA_902802975.1 uncultured Ruminococcus sp.
ATGTCATCAACTTAAGGTTAGACAGAGAGCATCACAAAGTTTTTCGCCAAGCCTTTTTTCAAAAAGGCTTGCCGCCGGAGGCATACAGAAAGCTTAAGTTGATGACATTGCCGACCGAACCGGCAGGTGAGACCGGCACGCCGCCCGCAGGGATTATTGAACCTCGTAGCCTTTTTCGGTAATGGCTTTCTTCAGTGCCGTTACATCAGGTTCGCCGCTGCATTTTACAACGACAGTTCCCTTTTCGTGGCTTGCCTGTGCGCTTTCAACAAATTCAAGCGACTCCAACGCGCCCTTAACGTTTGCCTCGCAGTGGGGGCACATCATTCCATTGACATTCAATGTAATTTCATTCATAGTTGATTCCTCTCTTTCAATAATAATATTATCAAGTGATTTGAGTTTTTTATCTTTTTTTGCACTGTGGATATCAAAAAGATTTTCTCTCAGCGCATTTGTCACAACGAAAAAGCTCGATAAGCTCATTGCCGCAGCACCGAACATTGGATTAAGAGTCAAGCCAAAGATACCGATATATAAGCCGGCGGCAAGCGGAATACCTATAATATTGTAGATAAACGCCCAGAAAAGATTTTCATGTATCGTTTTCAGCGTTTTCCTGCCCAGGCGAATTGCCGCCGGAACATCTGAAAGATCGCTCTTCATGAGTACAACGTCAGCCGCGTCTACAGCAATATTTGTTCCGCTGCCGATAGCAACGCCAAGATCGGCGCAGGTCAAAGCCGGTGCGTCGTTTATTCCGTCGCCGACCATTGCGGTTTTGCCGAATTTGTTCAGCTGATTGATGACGTTTGCCTTGCCTTCGGGGAGAACATTCGCGATTATATCGTCAACTCCTGCGGCTTTTCCGATAACGTTGGCAGTGCGTTCATTGTCACCTGTCAGCATAACAACGTAAATACCCATATCTTTAATTTGCTTAATAGCGTTAATACTTTCGTTTCTGATTGTATCTGCAACGGCAATAATACCCAACAGCTTTCCGTTACAACTGAAATACAGCGGAGTCTTACCCTCTTTTGAAAGTCTTTCCGCTTCTTCATCGAATAACTCAACGTTGTCTGTGTGACGTTTTATCAATTCACGTTTTCCGCCGAATATTTCGGTATTGTTGAGCTTGGCGACAACGCCGCTTCCCGACAGTGCTTTAAATGATTGAGTTTTTTCGAATGTGATATTTCGGCTGTTTGCCTCTGAAATAATTGCTTTTGCAAGCGGGTGTTCGCTTCCGGATTCCGCGCAAGCTGCCATTTTTAGCAGATGATCTTTATCAACGTTTTCGCACGCGATAATGTCTGTAACGGTCGGAGTTCCGTTTGTAACGGTGCCGGTTTTGTCAAGCGCGACAATCTCGATTTTTCCTGCTGTTTCCAGAGACTCGGCAGTTTTGAATAGTATGCCGTTTTTTGCGCCAAGTCCGCTGCCGACCATAATAGCAACTGGCGTTGCAAGACCCAGCGCGCACGGACAGCTTATCACAAGGACGGACACCGCGCGCGTTAACGCGAAGCCGACCGTTTCACCGATGAGCAGCCATGCGCCCAACGTCAAAACGGCGATGGCAAGAACTGCGGGGACAAAAATGGCAGCGACTTTGTCGGCGGCTTTTGCGGCGGGGGCTTTTGTTGCTGCGGCGTCGCTGACCGTTTTGATGATCTGAGAAAGCGTTGTGTCTTCGCCAACTCGTAAAGCCTCGCAGCGCAGCAGCCCGGAAGTGTTGACAGTGCCGGAAGAAACAATATCTCCGGGTGATTTGTCTGCGGGAATACTTTCGCCTGTCAGCGCAGACTCATCGACCGAGCTTTCGCCGCTGATGATTTTTCCGTCAACCGGAATTTTGTCTCCCGGGCGCACAACAAATATGTCGCCCTGTTTCACGCTGTCAACGCTTACGGTGAACTCCTTGCCGCCGCGCTCAATGACTGCGGTTTGGGGTTTCATTGCGATAAGACTTTTCAGCGCGTTGGTAGTTCGTCCTTTTGAGATCGACTCAAGAAGTTTTCCGACGGTGATCAGCGTTAGTATCATTGCGGCAGACTCGAAATATAATTCATGATAATATATTTGCGTATCGGTTGTACCGGTCATTAAAAATACAGAATACGTACTGTAAACGAATGACGCGCCGGAACCGAGTGAAACGAGAGTGTCCATATTAGGTGCGCCGTGAACTGCGCTTTTAAAGCCGCTGACAAAAAAGTGCTGATTAATGACCATAACGGCAATTGAGAGCAGCATTTGCAAAATGGCACACGCAGTATAATTTTCGGTGAAGAAGTGGGGAAGAGGCAGCGAAAACATATTGTGACCCATTGAAACGTACATCAACACGGCAAGAAAAACGAGTGACGAGACAAGCCGGCGTTTAATTTTTGCAGTTTCGCTGTCAACAGACAGATCGCTGTTTGCTTTTGTATCGCCTTTTTTTGACGCGCCATATCCGGCAGCATTGACAGCGGCGATAATATCGCCGGTTTTTGCGCTGCCCTCAATGCCCATTGAATTGGTAAGCAAACTTACGCTGCACGATGTCACTCCGTCAACTTCAGATACTGCTTTTTCAACGCGCGCGCTGCAAGCGGCACAGCTCATTCCTGTAATATCGAATTGCTCCATTCAATCAACCCCTTAACTCTATAATACCACACATACCCAAAAATATAAAGTACATTTTGTAAACAACGCCGCTCCCGGTACGCGCTCATAATTTATCATATGAATAAGATAAAT
>CADCOF010000280.1 GCA_902802975.1 uncultured Ruminococcus sp.
AAGAGTTATTAGATTTGTAGCTACCTTTTAATGTGCGCAGAATTGCAACCGCTATTTCACACCTGCGTGAATAATTCGGGGTAATTTTATTACACGACACAAAATGTTTATTGCAGAGCTTCGTAGAACGGCACTGAAAGTAGAATTATCAGAATCACGTAAAACAAAAATTGTTCGTAGCAGTATTGTTTCGGATGAAGAATCCGTAAGAATCCAAGAGGAGTTAGAGGCAAAATTTAACGAACTTTTTGGAAATCTTGATGATTCTAATTAGATTTAATGCGCTTATAAATGTGCGTTTATTCTACCTAACTAAATTGTTAAAACAATTTATTGTTTTTTATAAAAATTATTCTTTGTGTATTGACTACAACTGTAAATAATGATATAATGAAGTAGTAAATTGTCAATGTTGTAATATAAAATATACAAATGTTTTATCTTTTATAAAAGCAGGTAATATTATATGCTTTCGGTAATCAAGTTATTTCTAACATCAAACAATACTGATATACAGCACGCCATGCTTCCTCAATTGATGTGCGAGTTGTATTCGCTGCTTAACGAAGAATATACTTTGGAGCTTGAAAAGTGTGATACAAAACCATTCTGTATTCGTCTGTTTGAAAAAGACAATGAATGGTGCTGGAGTGTTACCTGCTTTGGAAGAAAGGCATATGAAAATATTATTTTACCATTAACAGACAGGAAATTTAGTTCTTTTGTTTTGCCTGGTTCAAATGATATGCGTATATCGATAACGAGAAAAAATGTCTTTAAACAGTCTGTTGACAGTTTGATAGAGGAGTCTGTTTTGGGTAAAAGCCCGTATCGTTTTACTCTGCAGTTTATTGCTCCGACTGTCTTTAAAAATAACGATCGCTTTGTATTTTTTCCCGATATTTATTTAATGTATGAAAGTCTGTTGGATAGATCGCAGCTTGTATCGGATAAGATATCCTTTGCTGATAAAGAGACCTTTGAAGAACTTGTAAGGGCTACTTCCATCACTGCTTATGATATTAAAACGAGCAGATGCATACTTGATCACGAACGGACAACAGGCTTTATAGGCAGGGTGACGTTCCGTATCGATGGACCTGAATTGATGCGTGGATATGCTAAAATGCTGTTCCGCTTGGGAGAGTTTACAGGCATAGGCGAGGGCGGCACTCAAGGCCTTGGAGCAATTTTTTTAGAAAAGGAGGAGGGAAGACATGGACAGTATACAGAAAAAAATAATTCTTAGTGCGATTCGGCGATGTGCTGCGCCATTGATAGGCGATGAATACATTTATTCCGAGAACAAATCGGGTGACTCGATCGAGTACATTATTGATGCTGCCGAGAAAATAACGTCACAGAATTTAGCAGTTAAAAAATCTCCCGGCGGTAAAAGGAGCTTGAGAAGTGTTTTTAATCTTCTCAATGATAACGAAGGGCACAGTTATTACCATGCTGCTGCGTTGAATGATGCTACCGAGATTAATTATCCCGATGAAAGTCCTTCTGTGTTGGACGAGTCCTACACAGAACGTGTGAGATCAGAGCTTAAAGAAGCACTTGACCTTGTCTGTGAAGATAACCTTGAGGATAATGATATTAGATCTCTGCTATGTACTGTGGAGAATCTGCTTACATATTATCCTGCTGTTTTTACAGGTGAGGAAACTGATATTTCACTCTATGACAAGATAAAGCTGACTTGCTCTATTGCAAATTGTATGTATTCGTATTTTGAAAATCACGGTATCACAGATTACAGATCAGCGGCTTATGACGAATTTGAAAGCTTTTGCGCAGAAGATGTGTTCTTGCTGTACTCGATGGATACATCGGGCGTTCAAAGCTTTATTTATACGATACACTCATCGCAGGCGCTTAAAACTCTCAGATCGCGTTCGTTTTATCTTGAAATACTTATGGAACACATTATCGATGAAGTGTTGGAAAGAGTAGGCTTATCAAGATGCAGTTTGATATACAGCGGTGGCGCTCACTGCTATATTTTGCTGCCCAATACAGACGCTGTTTCGGAAACTATCAGCAATATTGAGTCAGAAGTCAACAGCTGGTTTATTGAAAGCTTCGGCAGCGGGTTGTACATCGCAGGAGGGCAGGCAGCGTGCAGCGCCAATGCGCTGAACAATAAAACAAAGGACAGTTATTCTCAGCTGTTTGTCACAATGAGCAGAGAGATTAGCAGAAAGAAGCTTCGCCGATACTCAAAGAGCGATTTATTAAGGCTGAATATGAAGGACGATTCCGATGGTACTCGTGAATGTAGAATATGCAGCACAGTATCGACCGTGAACGACGATAATCTTTGCCCGTTCTGCAGTTCGCTGATCGCAATTTCATCAGATATTATGAATGCGCCGTACTTCTGCATTACGAAAACAAAGATCAATGGTCCGCAGCTTCCTTTCGGGTGTTATCTCAAGGCGTGTTATGATGTAAATGAAGCTGATGGCTTTGGAAAAGAAACGATCGAAAATGCCATAACCAATGACAGCGGATATGTTCGCTGTTACTCAAAAAACTGTATGTATGTTGGTGCCGATACAGCTGTTATGCTCTACGTAGGATCGTATCATTCTGATGATCAGATGGAGAAGCTCGCCGAGGCTTCCGATGGGATAAATAAAATTGCTGTTATGCGCAGTGACGTTGATAATCTGGGGCACGCATTTGTAAGCGGATTTAATAGAAAAAAGGATGGCACGAAGTATCTGAATATCCTGCGCACATCGGCTTTGTCAAGACAGCTTTCTATCTTCTTTAAGAGTAATATCAATTACATCTTAGCTAACGGTTCGTATGCGCTCAATAAAGCAAACCAAAAGCGTAATGCACTGATAGTTTATTCCGGCGGTGACGATGTATTTCTCATAGGCGCATGGAATGATGTTATAGGATTATCGGTCGATATTACCGACGCATTCAGACGATTTACGCAGGACACATTGACAGTTTCTGCCGGAATAGGGATCTACGCAGATACATACCCGATCGCCTTGTCAGCGAAGGAAACAGAAGTCTTGGAGAGTGCGTCAAAGTCATATCCTTCCGGCTGCTCTCCGACGAAAAATGCAGTTACACTATTTGACCGCAGCGGAACATATTCATGGACGGAGTTTAAAGAGTCGGTAGCAGAAGAAAAGCTATCGGCACTTAAAGTGTTCTTTTCTTCTCTTGACGACTATGGAAAAAACTTCCTTTATAATCTTCTGTTTTATCTTCGAAATTCTTCCGATCAGATCAATATTGCTCGTTATGCATACCTGCTTTCGAGAATGGAACCGAAGAATAAAAAGGATATCGAAAAGAGGAGGATATACAGGGAATTCTCCGAGAAGCTGTATAGATGGATCCTCAACGATAAAGACAGAAAAGAGCTTATTACAGCAATTTATTTATACGCATACCTAACACGAGTGGGCAGCAAGGAGTGATAAAGATGCCGGGATACAATTCAAACAACAGGTCAAACAACAAAGGAAACAGCTATGGCGGAAATCGTTATGGCTCAAATCAACGACCTCAGCTCGAAACGCTTCCGTTTACGCAGCTGACTAAGGATAATTATGTGCAGATGGCTGACGATGTAATAACTCATATAATGGCAGACAGAAGGAATCTGCTTACAACGTCGCAGATCAGGAACCTGCTTTCGCTTAATTCCGAGATCTACAATTCTGTCGTAAGCAGCAGATGCACCATTTTGGGCGAGAATATTGTTTCAAAGCTTATGTATCTTAAGGTGAGAATGGTATATGAATCGGGCCGTCAAAAGCCGGTTGATATTTTTATCAAGAACAGCCATCTGATCGAGCATCTTGATGACATAGGCACTGATAAGGAAAAGTATATGCTTTTTGCAAGATACATGGAGGCTCTTGTTGCTTATCGAAAGTTCAAGGGCGGACAGGACGATTAATAGGAGGATACTGTTATGTACGGAAAAATTGAGATCACAGGAGAGATAGAGGTTATCACCGGTATGCATATCGGCGGGTCATCGGAATTTTCTGCTATCGGAGCAGTTGATAATGCTGTTGTAAAGGATCCTATTAATCATTATCCGATGATACCCGGCAGCACTTTGAAGGGCAAAATGAGGACCCTTCTTGCAAGAACATATAATGATCATTACTTCACAAAGCACGATGGGGACGACATTCGCATAAAGCGTCTTTTCGGTGCAGCAAACAGCGACACAGCTATGCCGTCAAGACTGATTTTCAGCGACGCTTTTCTTACCGAGGAAAGCAGACAGGAGATTCTCGATTCCGGTGCAATAAGCGTTACAGAGGTTAAGTTTGAGAACACGATAAACCGCCTGACGGGAGTTGCGAATCCTCGCCAGATGGAGCGAGCAGTACGAGGCTGCAGATTCCCGCTGAGAGTGGTATATGAGGTTATTGCAAATGATCCGGATAATGCAGCTTCTGAAGTCAAAGAAGATTTTAAGGTGATCGCCGAAGGCTTTAAGCTTTTGCAGCTGGATTATATCGGCGGCAGCGGCTCGAGAGGTTACGGAAAAATCAAATTCAACAATCTGTCTGCAAGACCTGTAATGGGGCAGATCGACGCTGCGGTAATTGAGAACTGCAGAAAACTTCTTGAGGAAGTGACAGTATGAACTACTCTTTATTCAAACTGACATTTACTTCCGGAGTCCATTTCGGAACAGGAAATCTCGACAGTACAGAAACTGTTTTTCGCTCAGACAGCTTATTTTCGGCTCTGTTTGTAGAAGCTCTTAAATCAGGTGACGAAACGGCAGATAGATTTAAAAATCTTGTCGAAAGCGGGCGTCTTTCATTCTCGGACGCACTTCCATACAAGGGAACGAATTACTTTTTGCCTAAGCCATGTATTTATATTGATCACAAAACGGACGATACACAGAATTCCTCCATCTTAAAAAAACAGAGCAAGAAGCTCAAGTACATCAGCGTTGACAACTATCTTGATTTCTTCACGGGAGAATTGGACGTTCAAGCTCAGCTTGAGCTTACGGAGGATCTCGGCGTAGTCAGCTTGAGGACATCTGCCGTTATTGACCGTGAGGAAGGCACGGTGCCTTATCAGGTAGGCGTATACAGATTTCAGCCCGGCTGTGGATTATATATTATCGTGGGATACGAAGCGGATCAAGATTTAAAATTTATAGAAGAACTGCTTAACGGTTTGTCCTACTCCGGATTGGGCGGAAGGCGTTCTGCGGGGCTTGGCAGTTTTACCATGACGAAAGAGGATATTCCGAATTCATTTAATGATCTTCTCTACGACGATAAAGATATTTCTGTATTGCTCTCAACAGCGTATCCAAAAGACGAGGAGCTTGACAGCTGCCTTATCGACGCCGAATATATGGTGATAAAAAGGGGCGGCTTTATTGGCTCATACAATGAGTATCTGAACAACATTCGCAAAAGAGATGTTTATATGTTCGCCGCAGGCTCCTGCTTTAAACACAGATTTAGCGGCAGGATAATGAACGTCTCCAGAGATGATGCTCATCCTGTTTACAGGAGTGCTGTACCTATGTGGATAGGAGTTGATATATAGTTATGAATGGGAAAAACCAGTATTATAAAATAATATTGACGGTGATATCACCTGTTCATATCGGTTCGGGCAGAACGCTGAAAAAGAAAGAATACTATTATGACCATCGAATGAAGAAGGCGAAGATAATCGACCTCGAAAAATTCGCCATGCTTATAAATTCCAAAGGACTGTTTGACAGCTATCTTGAATATATGTCGTATCAAGGTGGTTATGATCTGCGTGAATATTTCAGAAGAAACAAAATAACAAACAACGAGTTGGAAAGTGTTATTGCCTATGAGATCGACAGCAGCGATTTGGTGATTGATGGCAAGCAGTTTGATATAGATACTTTCGTTAAGGACGCTTACGGAAAACCATACATTCCTGGAACTTCTCTAAAGGGATGCCTGCGCACAGCATTGCTTGCGAATTATATTATGAGTTCAAGTCCATCGTATGAAGAGAATTGCATGGCTGTTAGAAATGCTGATTTCACCAAAAGGCAGAAAGCTTTGTTAAGGCAAGAGGAAAGAGGCGTACAGATAAAAACATTTCACACTATTGAAAGACCTAATGCGAAGCCTAATGATAGAAACAATGCAGTCAACGACATCATGCAGGGTATTATTATAAGCGACAGCGAGCCGCTCGATACCGACTGTTTAGCACTTTGCCAGAAAAATGACCGCAAGCTAAACGGTGATGTAACTAATCTGCCGACTTATATGGAATGCCTCAAGCCCGGAACACGTATT
>CADCOF010000281.1 GCA_902802975.1 uncultured Ruminococcus sp.
GTTCCCATTCCGAACACAGAAGTTAAGCTCAATTACGCCGAAGATACTTGGGCGGCGACGCCCCGGGAAAATAGGAAGGTGCCAACACAAAGCGAAGAACAGTCGAGTAGTTCGGCTGTTCTTTTTTGCGCTTAAATGAACATAGTTGTATTCAATTAATACTAAAAATTAAATCAATTTTACAGATACTCTATATATAATAAAAATAAATTTTTTATCTAAAAATATAAAAATTGATAATATAAATAATAATATGTTAAATTAAAAATCTGAAAATTAAGGAATAATAAACAAAAAACAAGTTATAATTCTAAAATAGAATTATTAAATCGTCTGTTACTTTAAATTTTTAAAATTTTTTGTATAAATTTCTCAAAACCACCTTTACAATCTGCGAATTTTGTTTTATAATTACAATAAGTCTAATTGAGTGAGAAACTCGGTTGTGTTTGTTTTTCGTTATCTAAAATGAACACGTTGAAAGGTTGGAGTTATAATGAGTATTGAAAAAATTAAGTCGGAACTTGCAGCCACTGCAGGATATAAGCGGCTCGAGGCTCTTTTCGATGAGGGAAGCTTCTCACCGATAGCACCGTTCGCCGCGTCTGTTGACGGTCCGGCAGAGGCCTCGGCAGGCTTTGGCGAGATCGGCGGCTGCGAGGTGTACGCTTTTGCGCAGAACAGTGATGTGTGCGGCGGGGCAATGTCGAAGGCTCAGGCGGCAAAAATCGAAAAGGTATATGAATTGGCACTGAAAACAGGTACGCCTGTGATCGGAATATATGATTCCGTGGGTGCGAGGGTCAGCCAAGGCGTTGATATGCTCCAGAGCTACGGCAAGTTATTGAATCTCAGCGGTAAACTTGCAGGCGTTGTTCCTCAGATATCAGTGGTTTTGGGTCCGTGTGAGGGTACTGCCGCTTTGCTCGCGTCGGAGGCTGATTTTGTTATTCAGAGTGAGCAGGGCAAGTTTACTGTCAAAACAAACGGCGACGGCGGAAGCGCAGACGATAATATGAAACACGGCGTTATTGCCGTAAAATCACCGGACGAGTCTTCTGCTTTGCAAACAGCAAAGGAGCTTGTCTCTATGCTGCCGCGCAACAACCTTTCAGACGCTTTTGAGATTGATATCCCGGCACCTGTACCAAGCAGTGATCTGATATCTGAGTTTGCCGACGGCGGCAGCTTTATCGAGCTTTACGAGGGCAGTTCACAAAATATAAAAACGGGATTTGTCCGCATTGACGGCAGGACTGTCGGAGTTGTTTCGACAAGCGGCGAGATCGACAGACGCTGTGCCGAAAAAGCTGCAAAGATGGTTCGATTCTGCGACGCTTTCTCGATTCCCGTTGTTACGCTTGCCGATTCCACGGGATTCAGGTGCATAAAGTCGGCGGCAAAGCTTACCGCGGCATACGCCGAAGCTACAACCGCAAAGATCACGGTGGTTACAGGGCAGGCTTACGGCGCATTCTATATGGCGGCAGCCGGAACGGGCGCGTCTACGGACGTCACCTTTGCACTGGAAAATGCCTGCGTATCTCCCGTAAATCCCGAAGCAGGTATGATCATACTTGCACCCGAAAAGCTGAAAACAGACAAAGCAGGCCGCGAAAAGGCTCTCGAAGAGTTCAAAAAGGAACAGTGCAGCGCGCTTAAAGCAGCACAGCAGGGCTTTATTGATTCTGTTCTTACAAAAGATGAACTTCGCAGCGCGCTTGTTGGCGCACTCACGATGCTTTCGGGTAAGAGAGAGGCTACTCTTCCGAAGAAGCACAGCACATTATGATAATTATACGGCGGGGATTCCGCTTTTGATAAAGGGAGTATGAACAATGAGAAATTTGAAAATTACCGTAAACGGCGTTGTATATGATGTTCAGGTAGAAGACGCGCAAGGCGGCGCAGTTCCCGCAGCAGTTCCTGCGCCCGCACCCGCGGCAAAGCCCGCGCCGGCGGCAGCACCTGAAAAGGCAGAAGTAAAGGGTTCCGTTAAGATAGATATACCGATGCCCGGTACTATTATCAGTGTAAACGTAAAGCCCGGTCAGAGTGTAAAGAAGGGCGATGTTCTCGTAGTATTCGAGGCTATGAAGATGGAAAACGAGATTCAGTCGCCTCAGGACGGTACCGTAGCGAGCGTTCTTTGCACAAAGGGCGAAAACAAGGAGTCCGGCGCGGTTCTCCTCACTTTGGAATAAGGAGGCGGCGTGCATATGGCTAAAGGAACACCAAAAAAAGGCGGTGCCACGCTAAACAAAACAGACGCTCAGCCGGCTAATAACAGCACAGAGACAAAAGCTAAAGAAAAAAGGAGAAAGATCGGTATTACCGAAACAATCCTTCGTGACGCTCATCAATCGTTGGCTGCAACGAGAATGACAACAGAAGAAATGCTGCCTGTCCTTCCGCTGCTTGATAAGATCGGATTCCATTCGCTTGAGTGCTGGGGCGGCGCAACGTTTGATTCGTGCCTTAGATTTCTGAATGAAGACCCGTGGGATAGACTTCGCATTATCCGCAGAGAATGCCCGAATACCAAGCTTCAGATGTTGTTCAGAGGACAAAATATGCTTGGTTATCGTCATTACGCCGATGATGTTCTTGAATATTTCGTTCAGAAGAGTGTTGCAAACGGTATTGATATTATCAGAATATTTGACGCATTGAATGATATAGATAATTTGAGAACAGCCGTTAAGGCAGCCAAAAAAGAAGGCGCACACGCACAGATAGCTATTTCATATACTACAGGTCCTGTGTTTGATACGCAGTACTATATTGATTACGCTAAAAAAATTGTGGAATGCGGTGCTGATTCCATTTGTATCAAAGATATGGCGGCACTCCTTACTCCGTATGAGACAAAGGCTCTTGTAAAAGCGTTAAAGAGTGAAGTAGATATACCGATACAAATACATACTCACTATACGTCCGGTCTTGCGTCAATGTGCCTGATGAAGGCCATCGAGTCCGGCGCGGACGTTATCGATACGGCAATGTCTCCGTTTGCTCTCGGCACAAGCCACGCGCCTACAGAATCTATGGTTGCAGCACTAAGGGGCACAAGGTACGACACAGGTCTTGATCTTGTAGCCTTGACGGAGATACGCTCGTACTTTATGGATCTTCGTAAAAAATATATCGACACCGGTCTTATCGACCCGAAAATGCTTGCAACAGACGCCAACGCGCTGATTTATCAGGTGCCGGGCGGAATGCTTTCGAATCTGCTGTCACAGCTCAAGCAGATGGGCAAAGAGGATAAGCTTGAAGAGGTTATGCAGGAGGTTCCGAGAGTTCGTAAAGACGCGGGATATCCGCCGCTTGTAACTCCGTCGTCTCAGATAGTGGGAACACAGGCTGTAAGCAACGTTATTTTCGGCGAGAGATATAAAAATGTAAACGGACAGTTCAAAGACCTTGTACAGGGCAAATACGGAAAGACGCCTGTTCCAATAGACCCCGAATTCAGAAAGAAGATAATCGGTGATGAGGAGCCTGTGACGTGTCGTCCGGCTGATCTTCTGGAACCCGAGCTTGACAAACTGCGCAAGGAGTGCGAAGAGTGGTGCGAACAAGAGGAAGACGTGCTTTCATATGCACAGTTTGACAGAGTTGCAGTCAAGTTCTTCGAGAAGCGCAGAAATAAAAAAGCCGGGATAGACAGCGAGCATTTCGACGCGGCGAATAAGGTGCATCCGGTATAAATTAATATAAAGCAAGTTTGAAAAAATGGCAGCCGCAATCCCACCGACTTTAGACAGTGGGGTAAGGTTGACATCCCGTTGGATTATAGTGGTTAGTTGGTGGTCGTTGGATAATCCACTAACTAATA
>CADCOF010000282.1 GCA_902802975.1 uncultured Ruminococcus sp.
CACACTGCACAAACTATTGTCGTTGAGATAAAGCACGACTTCACAAATAATTGCGCATTGCGCATTTCGAATTGCGAATTGAACTCCACACTCATAAATATTCTTAATAGGTTTTTTTCAATGACGTTCACTATAATTATTTATTCACCGGTATCGAGAGCAACTTTGAAATTTCCGCTTTTTGTATTTACAGAATAGACGTATTTACCGTCACCGGTCGTGTACGAATTCAAACCGTTTTTGACGTATGAATCCATAACTCCTTTTCTTGACTTAAAATTCACCGAGTAACCTACTCCGTTTTGAACGGTCAAACTCACATTACCGCCCACTGTCGAGACTGTTGTGTTTGGAGAATATGTATCAGTAAATCTAACATCGCTGTTTCTTCCTGTAACCGTGATCTGCTTGGCGGTTATATTCTTCATTACAACTTCGCCGTTTGTGTTGATATTGACAGACTGTAAAGACGGCAAAAGCACTTTGGGAATACGTATCTCCAGCTTTTTGTAAGCGTCATCAACCACAACAGACTCATCGCCAACAAAGGCAACGTTAAAAACTTGATTTTCAAGAGTATAGCCCAACCGCTCGTTTTCCTGAAGATAACGGGTAGATGCTTCTTCAACATAATAATCGTTGCCATTGTACGCAACGATCTCAACTCTGCCGCCCTGCCAATCAATGTTGAACGCGTTGACTTCGTTCGGAGGATAATACTCCCCCATTGCGTAATACTGCGACATATCTGTTGGATCAATGAATTGAAGTTCCTCGCTTAACTCCGGTTCCGAATTTTCAACTGCTGACGCAAGGCTTCCATTCAAAAAGATGAGTGAAGCAATTGCTACAAAGAAAACGGATAAACATATAGTTTTTGATCTCATATTACGGTATAATAACGCCTTCCACAACGCCGCTGATAGCTGCTGCATTTGACTCATCTGTGTCGATGTGCATTGCAGTTGCAAAATCAGCTCTTACTCTGCAAACAACATCGCCGAAAACGAGCTTTCGGCCTGTACCGGCGTCTATCTCAACGCTGACAATCTGCTTGTCCTTCAAGCCGGCTTTTTCTGCGTCTTCAGGAGTAAGGTGTACATGACGCTGAGCAGCAATAACTCCGTTTTCGATCTCAACTTCGCCCTTGGGACCGATCAACTTACATCCCGGAGTACCTGCGAGATCGCCGCTTTCACGAATCGGAGGAGTAATGCCAATCTTTCTTGCATCGGTCAAAGCAACTTCTACCTGATCGGCGTTTCTGTACGGACCAAGTATAGACATTGCAAGCTCGCCTCTTGGACCAACTACAGTCACTTTCTCCGCGCATGCAAACTGACCCGGTTGTGAAAGATCCTTTTTCTTTGTAAGCTCTGCATCCTCACCAAAAAGCTTTACAAATGTTTCTCTCGTCAAATGAATATGACGTGCAGATGTTTCAACAATAACTTTCATTTTAATCACCATTCCATTTTTTGTACTTAGTTTTGCGCCTTTTTCAAAAATACATTCAGACACATTAACCAGTTAATATATGGGCGTTTTGCCCTTAATCATTATACACTATATTTTGAATTAATGCAACAGTCACAATTAATTTTTCGAAAGATTTTGAGCAAGAATGCACCTGCGGTAATTTCGCACGAATTTTTATTGAGATTTCATACTTCTGCGCGAATAAAGCAGCGGCACAATAAAAGACAACAGCAGAAGCTGTAAAACGGCCAAGCAATTCGGAATGTTATTGTTTATGATCAAAGACCATGCCGCAAGGCAAACACCCACAATGCCGGACGTAACACCGGTTAGCATTGTCAAACGCTTTGCTCGTTTTTTTGCATCAATATCCGAATCGAGCCATTTCACATGGATACCACAGATTTGAAAATATTCTTCTCCATTATACATAGAAGAAGTAAAAATAACAAAGGCACTTATCATAACCACAAGTATAGACGGCATGATAACACCGATATTTTCTATATTGTTGAGAGCGACACCGGTCATGATCCAGCTTATAACCGCTGTAAACCAAGTGCAAACCATATCTGCATTGTCGCTGCGTTTACTATTTCCTGACAAAAAATCATCAATTTCGGTAGCTTGTGATTCATCATCTTCTCCTTTTTGCCTGCTGTCCAGCGCAAAGAATACACCTGAAAGCAAAACAGGCACAATTGCATAAAAAGCATACAGCCAACGGCTGCCATATACAGCTGCTATTCCCGACAATGAATACAGCGTGATAACTTCCGAGGGCATAAATATGCCAATAACCATAATGTTAAGTATTGCATTTACAGCGGCAAGTGTAAGTATCAATTTTCTCATCCCGATACCACCATCCTTTCGGGAATTATTACACGCAATAAAAAAACAAATCACTACCCATTGTGATTATAACATTTGTTTAGACAAATGTCAACATTGCTTTTCGGCATGCTGCCGCACCCATGTTCCGTCG